>JAAYYH010000292.1 GCA_012515495.1 Coriobacteriaceae bacterium
ATCCTCGGGGGGGCTCTCCTATCCCGGATGGGAAATGGTGAAACGGCTTGAGGAGAACGCCCGGAAACTGTTGAAATAGGGCGGCCTTCCGGCCGCCCCGATATTATACTCCGAGCAGTTCAGCCAGGAGAGCCATTTTCTCCCTGAAATTCAAAAGGGTCTGCTCGAGCGGTTCCGGAGAAGTCATGTCCACCCCTGCCTCCCCGAGTATTTCAAGGGAATATGCCGAGCTTCCCCTCGAGAGGAAACGCATGTAGCTCTTGCGCTCTTCCTCTCCTCCCTCTCGGATCAGCCTGGAAAGGCATGCTGCGGCCGAAAATCCTGTGACGTATTTGTACACGTAAAAGGCACTGTAAAAATGGGGGATCCGTCCCCATTCGACCGATATACCATCGTCAACTGTCATATCCGAACCGTGGAACCTGATATTGAGTTCCTTCCACATACCGCACAAACGGTCTGCCGTGAGCGCTTCGCCTTTTTCTGAGAGGGCATGGGTTTCCATCTCGAATTCAGCGAACATGGCCTGACGGTAGACAGTTGTCCTCACCTGGTCGAGGTAGTGATTTAGAAGAAAGATCTTCTCATCTTTTTCTGCTCTTTCAAGCATTGATTCCAGAAGAAGGGCCTCATTCGTTGTAGAAGCCACCTCGGCCAGGAAAATAGTGTAATCTGCATATACCTGGGGCTGGTTCCTGTGGGAAAACCACGTATGGAGCGAATGGCCCATCTCATGGGCTATGGTAAAGACATCCCGAAGCGTTCCGTTGTAGTTGAGCAATACGTAGGGATGTGTCCCGTAGCTGCCCCATGAATAAGCCCCTTTTCTTTTGCCCTGGTTTTCGTACACATCGACCCATCTGGACGAAAATCCTTCCCGCAGCACGTTCAGGTATTCCTCACCCAGAGGCGCAAGCCCCTCTTCAACCATTTCCATGGCCCGGCTGTATGGAATGGAGGCATCGGGTTCTTCCGCAAGGGGTACGTTCAGGTCATACATGTGCAGTTCCCCGAGACCGAGCGCTTTTTTCCTGAGCTTCATGTAACCGTGCAGCGCATCAAGGTTTGCGTTGACCGTTTCCACAACATTCCGGTAAACGGCGGGAGGGATGTTATCTCCGTGAAGGGAGGCCTCAAGGGAAGAAGCATATTTTCTCGCTCCCGCATAAAACAGGTCCGACCGGACGCTTCCCGAGTAAAGTGCCGAGAGGGTGTTCCTGTACTTTTCATAGGTGGAATACAGTCCTTCGAATGCTTCCTTTCGTACCCTGCGGTCGCGGGACCTGCTCAGAAGATAATATCTTTCCTCGGAAAGTTCTGTTGGCCGCCCGCTCTCGTCAAGTACCTCCGGAAAGGTCAAGTCCGCATTCGTCAGAAGCGAAAAGGCATTTTCCGCAGTTCTTGCCACCTCTTCCGACTTCGCGAGGATCATCTCTTCGGCCGGTGAGAGCACGTGCTCTCCAGTACGGAGAATATCATCAAAAAAATGCCTGTACATACCGAGTTCCGGCAGGCTGTCAAGAACTTTTCCCACTTCCTCCGATCCCGCCTCAAGCACTTCAGGCCTGAAAAAGGAAAGAGACGCACCGAAAGCTGCGTATAACGAGCCGGCCCTCTCCGACATGGCCTGGTACCGCGCGTCGGACGTATCTTCGTGACTCTTCATGACAGCGTAGGCGTATACCTTCCCCATCTTCTCGGAGGTTTTCTCCTCCGTTCGCAGAAATTCCAGCAGCGTTTCCGGCGACTCGAAAAGTCTGCCATTGAAATTTCCGAGATGTTTCAGGTCTTCCCCGAGTTGTTTGAAAGATTCTTCCCAGGAACCGTCGTCGGGGAAAATGGCGGCCAGGTTCCATGTGAAAGTATCGGGGAGATCTTTTCTCAACGGGACCTTGCCTGACGGTAAAAAATCTTCTGACATAACTTCAGCAAAAATAAACGGAAAATTCATAAAAATACCCCTTTCAAAAGAATACCGCAATTAATAAAAGTATCCTGTTTTATTGACACTGGTATCGGATACCTTTATTATTTTTAGAAGAAATGCCGCATGTAATATAATTCATAATAACAGGAGAGTGACAAAATGAAAAAACGGATGATACTTTTTATTGCAGCAATCCTCCTTCTTGCAACGGCAGGCTCGGCATTTTCCGCAGGTTCCGTGAAACCTGACCAGCTCAGGTTCATGGCGGGACCTCCGGGCGGAAACTGGTTCGCACTGGGCGGAGCACTTGCGGAACTGTGGAGCTCGAAAGGCATGCCCACCACGAGCATCACAGGAGGTGCCGTAG
>JAAYYH010000223.1 GCA_012515495.1 Coriobacteriaceae bacterium
CCGCTCCTTTGACGATCCACGGATCAAGCTGGTGACGTTTGCGAGGAATGAGGGATGTAACGCCGCGATAGCTGACTGCGGGCACAGATCAGTGGGTGAATACATCGCGAACCTCTGCTCGGATGATGTCTGGGAACTTGACAAGCTCGAGAAGCAGGTACGCTTCCTAGATGAGAACCTAGGCATCGACGCCGTCTTCACCAAGGTCAGGCTCATCGATGAGGAGGGTGAGGATTTCCACGATCACGATCACCCTTATCATGGCGTCTTCGAGGTCGAGAATCGAACCCGTGATCAGTGGTTCAGGCAATTCTTCCTTACAGGCAATTGTTTGTGTATGCCCAGCGTCTTGATCCGCTCCACGGTTTATCGTGAGCTTTTTTTCCAGGATTGTCGAATGGCCTCTCTTGGTGACTTCGACCTTTGGGTACGCTTTTGCATGGATCATGATCTGCATATCATCGATGAGCGATTGACACGATTTCGCATACGCGCTAATGAGTCCAATGCCAGCGGGAACAAGATCGAGAATCACATTCGCGTCCATTTCGAGTACAAGCAGATTATGGATCAATACCTGTCAATCCAATCAACAAGTCGCTTGCTCGATATCTTCCCCGAATGTGCCGATTTCGGGCCTGTCTCAGCGGATGCAATCCCGTATCTGTTGGGGAGAAGGGCGATCGAAACAACAGAGAGGTTCCGTCAGCTTTGGGGACTTGAGACCATCTTCCGTTTCATGGCAGACGAGCAGGCAGTGAACCTGCTGCGTGAGCAGTATGGATTCAGATACAAGGACCTGCATGGGATCGCGTCTCAGCTTGATACATTTGCGCTTCGAGAATGCTTGCAAAAGACTAATCACATCCATCAATTGGAAACAGAGTTGAACGGCTGGGAGGAATCGCTGTTGAAGCTGCGAACAGATATGGAGGAGGAGGCCAGAATCTGGGCGCAGCGGGAATCCGACTACGCACAGCGAATTGCCAGCTGTGAAACACAGGTGGCTGCTCTCACAGCGCAGTACGCTGAAGCCTGTCAGCAGCGGGAATCCGCTCAACGTGAGGCCACTGTGGCGTCAGAGGAGATCAGGCGCATGAAGGCAACGCTGAGCTGGAGGGTGACAAGTCCCCTGCGCTGGATACGAAGGAACCTGAAAAGCCCTGACCAGAATTTTGCTCAAGGCGAAAATCAAGAGGTGGGGAAGTGAAAGCAGAGAGCTCCGAACATTCAGTAGGGACGATTATCCCCGTTGAGCTCCATCAGAGCGAACGCGGCAGCCTGATCACCATCCAAGCGCGAAAGGACATCCCGTTTGCTATCTGTAGAGCCTACACAATCTTCGCAGTACCAGCCGATGCGATCAGGGGATGTCACGCTCACCGAAAGGAAAGACAATTCCTAGTTTGCTTGCATGGCAGTTGTTCCATCCTCTTGGACGATGGCTGTTATCAACAGGAATATCTGTTGGACAGTCCCCGTGAGGGATTGCTTATCGGTACAAATGTTTGGCGCGTGTTATCGGGTTTCTCTGGTGATTGCGTCTTGAATATTCTGTCGGATAGTCCTTATGATCCCGAAGATTATATCTTCGATTACGATGAGTTCAAGAAATCTGCAACGGCTGGGGGCGAGTGAGACGATGATCGAATTGATTGAATTCCTCAATCTGGCTCAAGTCAACAGGCCGATTGAATCACAGCTGAGCAAAGCGCTGTTACGGGTAATCGAGCGCGGTGATTTCATACTCGGGCCAGAGAGTTCAGGATTCGAGCAGTCTTTTGCCAACTATATCGGCGTCAAACATGCCATAGGCACTGGTAGTGGCCTGGATGCGCTGACCCTGATCATCAGCGCGTTGAATCTGCCAAGTGGTTCGGAGATCATCGTGCCAGCCAATACCTACATTGCCACAATCTTGGCGATTCTACACAATCAGTGTGTACCGATACTTGTTGAACCTTGCGTGGAAACCCATAACATCGATGTGACACACTTGTCAGACTTCCTGAGCGACCGCACAAGGGCAGTTATAGCCGTTCACCTTTACGGACAGATATCAGACTGGACAGCAATCGAGGAATTCACTGACAGGCATGGTCTCATCCTGATTGAAGACGCTGCTCAGGCTCATGGCGCTTCCACGGCTGGCCGAAAAGCCGGGGCACTTGGTGATGCAGCCGCTTTCAGCTTCTACCCAACAAAAAACCTCGGTGCGCTTGGTGATGGTGGCATGGTGACTACAGATGACGACGCATTGGCGCAACGCGTCAGAGCCTTGCGAAACTACGGAAAAGGAGATTCTGGTGTTAGCGAATCGATTGGCTGGAATTCACGGCTCGACGAATTACAGGCCGCTGTCTTACAGGTGAAGTTACCCTACCTTGACGCATGGAATAATCGTCGCCGAGCGATTGCTCGAATCTACCAACAGAGGATCACCCACCCACTGGTTCAGCTGCCCAAGGCTGTTGAGCCAAACGCCCATGTATGGCACCAGTTCGTTATCCGCACAGAACAACGTGCGAGACTGGCCAGCCATCTGAGAGATAACGGCATTGGGACGGCGATCCATTATCCAGTGCCGGCGCATCGGCAACCTGTATTGCGTGATCGTAGCAATGGCACGTTGCCGATAACAGAGCGCTTGAGCGATCAGATCCTCAGCTTACCGATGAACACCTCCCTGACAGATGAACAGGTTATCAGTATTGCCGAGGCCATCAATACTTGGCCTACAATCACCTGAACCTCAATCGTCTCAAGAGCCTACAGTGTCGCTCTCATCCTCTACATTTCAAACGTGGATTGCGTCTTTCAAGCTCTTGACATAATCCGTCAGCTCTCGACAAGCACCTTGAGGGTTAGCCGCGATGCGCTTCACGATACCGCTGCCTACGATCACGCCATCGGCCTTCAGTGCCATCTCACGCGCTTGATCTGGCGTGTGTATACCAAATCCTACAGCGATAGGGGTTGTTGTGACCGAACGGATGACCTTGACGATGGCATCGATATCGGTGTTGATCTGGCTACGCACACCAGTTACGCCCATGGATGACACCAGATAGATGAAGCCGGTTGCTCCTGACGCTATCTGAGCGATACGCTGAGCAGAGGTTGGCGCTATCATCGAGATCAGATCCACACCATATGACGCAGCGACGTCATTCACCTCATCTTTCTCATCGAAGGGTAGGTCGGGAATGATGATGCCGTCTACCCCTGTCTGCGCGCAACGAGAGAAGAAGGGCTCGTACCCGTAATGGAGCACTGGGTTCAGGTAGGTTAATAGCACCAGTGGCACCGAGGTCTTCAGTCTGAGCGAGCTGACCAGTGAGAAGATATTCTCTGTTGTGGTATCGGCATGTAAGGCGCGCAGACTTGACTCCTGGATCACGGGTCCTTCAGCGATGGGGTCCGAGAAAGGGATGCCGATCTCAATGAGGTTCGCGCCGGCATCGATTAAGGCGAGTATGTATTCCTCGCTCATCGCGATGCTGGGATCACCACCGGTGACATAACCGATAAAAGCTTTGCCATTGGCAAAGGCATTTGCAATTCTACTCATCGATATTCCTTCCTCGATAGCGGGCGATGGCAGCAACATCCTTATCGCCTCGACCAGACAGACAGATGATCACGCAATCGTCACTGCTCAGCGTGGGTACGACCTTGCGCGCGTAAGCCACGGCGTGAGCGCTCTCAATGGCGCAGATGATACCCTCGGTTCGACTCAGGTACTCGAAGGCATCAACTGCTTCTTCGTCGGTGACTGGCTGATACTCTCCACGACCGATGCTATGCAGATAGGCGTGCTCGGGACCGATGCCAGGATAATCCAGTCCGGCGCTGATCGAGTAGACCGGCGATATCTGCCCCTGATCGTTTTGGCAGAAAAAAGACTTCATACCGTGGAAGACACCAATCTCGCCAGCCGATATCGTCGCAGCGTGCTCACCGGTGGAGATTCCGCGTCCAGCTGCCTCGCAGCCTATCAATCGCACTTGAGGGTCATCAATGAAATGGTAGAACATCCCCATGGCGTTGCTTCCGCCGCCTACACAGGCCAACACGGCTGCCGGCAACTTGCCTTCACGTTCAAGTATCTGACTACGGGCTTCAAGGCTGATGACGGATTGGAAGTCCCGCACCATCGTAGGAAAGGGGTGTGGCCCCATGACGGAACCAAGGATATAGTGTGTGTCGTCTACTCGACTCACCCATTCGCGCATCGTCTCATTCACGGCATCTTTCAGCGTCTGAGTGCCGCTGGTGACCGTGTGGACCTTGGCTCCGAGCAATTCCATGCGATAGACATTGAGGGCTTGTCTCTCGGTATCCTCGCGCCCCATGAACACCTCGCATTCGAGGTCGAGTAAGGCTGCGGCGGTGGCAGCGGCGACACCATGCTGGCCGGCACCGGTTTCAGCTATGACGCGGGTCTTGCCGCGCTTTTTGGCTAACAGGGCCTGCCCCAGTACGTTGTTGATCTTATGCGAACCTGTATGGTTGAGATCCTCGCGCTTGAGGTAGACTTTTGCACCTCCAAGTTCTTGGGTCATCTTCTTCGCGTAATAGAGCAGAGACGGGCGCCCGGCGTATTCGTTCAACAATGTGTTCAACTCTGAAATGAAACCCTTATCTTTCATGAAAGCGTTATAGGCCACCTCCAGATCCAGCAACTCATTCATCAGGGTCTCCGGTATATACTGTCCACCAAATATCCCAAAACGTCCTTTTTTCACGAGGCTCTCCCTTCACTTAGCAGCGTTTCTCGTACTTGTTGAACCAGCGACCTGATTTTCTCAGGATCCTTGTGACCGTTTGTTTCTACTCCGCTGCTAACATCAACGCAGAATGGCTGCAAAGCCAAAGCTTTTCCGATATTGTCTTCGTTGATACCGCCAGCGATGAAGCTGGAGCCTTGGATCAGACCACGCAGGGAACTAAGCCGGTTCCAATCAAAAGCGTATCCGCTACCTGGATTATGGTTATCGAACAGCAGGTGGTCGGCTCCCTGCGGCAAAGGCCAGGGCAGAGCTTGTCCATCATCCACCGGTATGGCGGCGATGACTGGAAGATCGCGTGCATAACCCTTGATCCTAGTTAGGCAGTCCGCGACATTTTGACCGTGTAATTGGGCCATCTGGATGACCCCTCGTTCATAAAGCGAGAGTATTTGTTCGGCATCGCCATCGACGAAGACACCAACTGAGATAATCCGACCATCCAACAGGGATCTCAATTGCAGCGCCTGTTCTGGTGAGACCTGTCGACGACTTTGAGCAAAGACGAAACCGATGTAATCGGGCAACACAATATTCACAGCTTTGATGTCAGCCTCACGTGAGACTCCGCATATCTTGATACGCGTCATCAGGATACCCCCTTCAAGGCTTGTAACGCCAAGCGCTTATCTGCTGCGCGCATCAGGCTCTCACCTACCAGCACAGCGTTAACATCAAGCGCGGCAAGCCGTTGTATGTCTGCTGGTGTACTGATGCCGCTTTCCGACACGAATAAGACCTGCGTTGGTATATACGGGCGCAATCTTGCACTGGTTTCAAGGTCAACTTGGAAGGTCGTCAGGTCACGATTGTTGACACCGATGATCCTAGCACCAGCTGCTAGAGCCTTCTGAATCTCTTCAGCACTGTGTACTTCAACCAATGCCGCCAGTTCCAGCTCCTCTGCCAGCATCAAAAAGAGTGTCAGCTGTGTGCTGGTAAGCAATGAGCAGATAAGCAGTACCGCAGAGGCTCCCAACACTCTCGACTCGAAAAGCTGATACTCGTCGATGACGAAGTCCTTGCGCAGTATGGGTAACTGCGTCAACTGTGAGATTTCGTACAGATAATCGTTGCTACCTTGGAAGAAGTCCGGTTCAGTGAGCACCGAGATTGCGTCAGCACCGGCAGACTGATACTCACACGCGATCTGCTGATAGGGGAAGTCGTGAGCTATCAGTCCCTTCGAGGGCGAAGCACGCTTGATCTCGCAGATGAACGAAATGCCTGGCTGGGCCAAGCTGTCTTCAAATGCAGCGCTTCTGATATACGAGACCCCATTGAGCCGATCAACTGATTGGCGATCACTTTCCAGTGCTTCGAAGGCTTTAGCGCGCAAGATATCGGTGGGAAGGTGCTGCTTGGCACCCTCAATGCGTCGAGTGGTGTGAGCAACGATGTCATCGAGTATCATTGTGGCCTCCTCCCGTTGTTGAAAGTTCGCTGAAGCGATTCAATTGTGCCAACGCAACCCCGGAATCGATGATCTCCTCGGCCAGCTCCGCTGCTGCAGTCAGTGATAGCTGCGGTCGAGCAACATAGATGGCCGCCGCAGAGTTCATGATCACGGCGTCACGTCTTGGCCCCGTAACGCCTTCGAGTATTGCTTTGGTTATCGCTGCGTTCTCTGCAGGTGTTCCACCTGTCAGTTCGGATTTGTCACAACGTTTGAAGCCAAAATCCTCTGGCCGGATGTCGTAGGATTTGAAGCGTCCGTTGCGCACCTCGCAAACGCTTGTGGCCGCGCTGGCGGAAATCTCATCCAATCCATCCTGACCAAACACCACAAGCGCATCGGTGACTCCCAGATTCGAGAGTACTTGCGCCAACGGTTCAACCAGGTCCTCCTCATAGACACCCAGTAGCTCTCGATTGGCACCGGCGGGGTTCACCAGCGGACCCAGTATGTTGAATATCGTGCGCACTTTTAACTCTCGGCGAACCGGAGCTACGTACTTCATCGCGATATGATAGTTCTGCGCGAAGAGGAAGCACAGGCCGATGCGCTTAAGTAGATCCAGACTGGTTTCTGGTGAAGCTGTGATATCAACACCGAGCGCTTCGAGCACATCAGCTGCCCCGCAACGAGAAGAGGCTGCACGATTACCGTGCTTGGCTACCGGTATCCCTGCTGCGCTGACGACGATTGCCGAAGTGGTGGAGATATTGAAACTGTGCGCATTGTCGCCGCCGGTACCAACTATCTCCAATACATCCATGTCGTGGAGCAGGCGCACACAGTGCTTGCGCATGCCTGCCGCTGAACCTGTGATCTCCTCGATAGTCTCTCCCTTGACCGCCATTGCCGTGAGATAGGCTGCCATCTGGATCTCGCTGGTGTTTCCGCTCATGATCTCATCCATGACACCTTCCGCCATTACATAACCGATATCCTCACGGCGTATCGCTGTCTGTATCGCTTCTACTATCATTTTTTGCTCCCTTCGTCTGTTCCAATCTTCTTGATAGACAGGAAGTTCTCAATCACTTTCTGTCCTTGGGGTGTAAGTATCGACTCGAGGTGGAATTGCACACCGAATACCGGATAAACGCAGTGTTCCACCGCCATCACTTCGTCTTCGCCTGTCATCGCGATGACACGTAGAGGGCTGATTATCGTTGTTGGATCAGCTGTCAATGAATGATAGCGAGCCGCTTGGATAGTGCGAGGGAGACCCGAGAACAAAAGCGAGTTGGCATCAAGGCGTACTTGTGAGGATTTGCCGTGCATCAATCGCTGTGCGTAGGTTATGGTCGCGCCAAAGACCTGGCAGATGCTCTGATGTCCCAGACAAACGCCGAGAATGGGCAGTTCTTGATAGAAGTGTTGAATGGCAAGTTGGCAGATACCAGCATCCTCAGGCCGTCCGGGACCAGGCGAGAGTATCAGATGTGAAGGTGACAACTGCTCGATCTGGTCTAGGGTGATGCTGTCGTTCCTTACTACTTCTATTTCCGGATCGATGCTACCTGCTGCCTGATAGAGATTGAATGTAAAACTGTCATAGTTATCGATGAGGAGGATCATAGCTGCTCACCTGCTTTTGATCCTGAAGTCGAGGCGATATCTGATGTCAGCGAATTCGCCAAGGTTAAGGCGTCAAGTACCCCCTGCATCTTGCTTCGACACTCCTGATACTCATTTTTCGGTATGCTGTCGGCAACGATTCCGGCACCGGATCGTACGAACAGGCGACCGTTCTTCTTGAATACCAGACGGATAGCTATACAGGTATCCAGATTGCCATTGAACGCCAGATAACCAACTGCGCCGCCGTAGACTCCGCGTTTGCAGTTTTCAAGTTCGCTGATGATCTCGCAGGCGCGGATCTTAGGAGCACCGGAAAGTGTTCCGGCAGGCAGGATAGCGTCGATGACATCAATTGCGCTTTTATCATCTGCCAAGATGCCTCTTACGGTAGAGCCGATGTGCATGACATGTGAGAAGCGCAGGATGTCAAGGTAACTTTGCACTCTCACGCTGCCAAAGAGGCTCAGCTTGACCACGTCGTTGCGCCCCAGATCAACCAGCATGTTGTGCTCTGCCAGCTCCTTGGTATCTGATAACAAATCTGCTTCAAGTTTGGCATCTTCATCAGCTGTGGCACCGCGAGGGCGCGTGCCGGCCAAGGGAAAAGTC
>JAAYYH010000224.1 GCA_012515495.1 Coriobacteriaceae bacterium
ATTGAGCTGTAGAGCTGCTGTTGCGCCCAGGCCGAAGAAACCTCCCGCGAATGAGTGTGACATGTGAGCATGCGGGGCAGGCTCCAGCTGGCCTCCAGCCCAGATTGCCATCTTATGTCCGTCACCGGTTGATGTGGCTATCCTCGTTGGCTGATTCTTCAGTGCCAGGAAGAACTCGGGACACAAGGCTTGCAGCATAGCGACATTTGCGCCGTAATCACCGGTTGCCAACATGGTTCCCTTGCTAGCCGCAAACTTGACGATCTTCTCTCCCTGCTTGGCATAGGCACCAGCTATCGATCCGTCTTCGGCTTTTACCAATTCTTTTGCCTCTGTTTCAAAGATATATTCAACACCTTCACGGACGCTTTTCTCATAGAACTCATTGATAACACCCTCTGGGCTTGCCCAGATGTCCTGACCCTGAGCGTCAGTGTATTCTATGCCTGTGTTGAACTGACGATAGTATTCTTTGCTGTTGTCGAACTTCTCTGGACGTGGCCAATGCTCCAGACGGGGCTGGAATTTGATGTTCTCAGTCGTGACTCTTGCAAACCAGTCATAGGCTGGGCCGCTTTCATTGATCCATTTCTTCACCAACAATGGATTCGCTCTGTTTCCAGAATACTTCATCCAGTCCAAGAAGATCTGTTCACGGTCAAAATCTATGCCAGCTTCTTTCTGGATAGTGGCATCGACTGCTCCGAAAACCAGGCCGCGAACCGTATAGCTGGGCGTCTTCTCGATTACTGTGACCTTGAGGTTAGGATTCTCCATACGAGCCGACAAAGCAGCTGACATCCCGGCGATTCCCGCACCTATGACAAGGAAGTCGGTCTCAATGGTTTCGCTGGCATCAGAGTCAGCCAGACCTGGCGCAGCCTCAAGCCATCCTTTTGCAAAGGACTCATTCGGATAAGCTGGAGCCGGAGCTTCACCAGCAGGTGCTGCCGGTGCTGCTTCATCTGCAGCGGGAGCATCAGTCTTGCTGCCGCCTCCCGCTGTCTGTCCACTGCAACCAGCAAGTCCGGTTACCGCTAAAGCAGCTGCGCTAACTGCGACACCCTTCAGGAAGTTCCGACGGCTAAGCACGCCACGCGCATATTCCTCCTCGTAAAAGATACCTTTAAACTCGATCATAGTCCCTCCTCCAATCATCAAACCTACAACAGAACCCACTTCGATTTAAATGGGTTTTCACCAAGGACTAGTGTGCTCATGGATTATTGAATCTGCATCGTGTTGGCTACATGTTCCTATCATTTTCAATATCGGGTAAATCGCACGATGCGCATTCTTTGACAATGGCTTAGCATAGGGTCAAGAACAGGAGGAACATATATGCTTCGAAGAATAGTGAGCGAGCGGCTGAATTTTGCCCTCGTCTTTGGATTTGCGAGTTGCCTGGCTTGGTTGATGATTACCCTGCGGGCAGGAGTCCTGCTTTCGGGATCGATGAATCCCCTGCAGTTGCATATACCTTTCTATCTACTTCTTGCGGGGAGTGCGACGCTGACACTCGTATCTGTAGCTATCTTCTATCGGAGGATGTCTGCAGATTCTCTGACGGGGATCATCTGCTTTCTCCCTGCCAGCGCAATGTCTCTGGCAACCATCTCATTGCTTTTCATCAGTTGGGCGCCTCTGCCTTACGGCAGTGTCCTCGCCGCCTTATGTGGGCTTATCGCTGGAATCAGCTTCGCGTTCCTGCTCGTCCAGTGGGGACGACTCTGGAATATACTCGGATTCAAGACCATCGTCTTCTCGTCAATCGCCTCATGGGGTTTATGCCAAGTCTTCTTCTTCGTCGTCTTGCTATTCGATCAGATCGCCGCAGTTCTCGTCGCCGCAGCTCTGCCAGTAGTTTCAATAGTACTTCTACGTTATAACGAGAAGAACACGTCTCCGGTGCCACCGTTTGGACCGAGAAGGACTAAAGCGCCAACTGGCATGATCCTGCGATTGTCCACACTTGGTTTTATCTATAGTTTCTTCAATGAATATTTCCGACTCTCCTACATTCAACGTAATCCCTATGACTTCGATGATCTGGGCTTCTTCACAACAAATGGGCTTGCTTTGCTCCTGGTTCTAATTGTCGTATTCATGACCATCTTCCTCCCGGCTATTCGGCAACTCGATATCCTTTTCGAACTACCGTACCGATTGCTCTTAATGCTAAGTGTCTTGGGTGCTCTACTGTTAATCATTCCCGGGCTGTCGCCGATGATCTCATACGCCATCAACACTGCAGCCTATCTTTGTCTGGGAATCACTCTCTGGTCGGTGACCATCTGTCTGTGCAGGAGGTTCCCTTACCATACGATCAAGATATTCGGCATTGTCTTTGCGGCTTGGATGGCAGGTCCGCTTGTTGGGGCGCAATTGAATCATGAACTGATTACCGCAGGTATGTTGCCCGTGACTGAAGTCAGCATGGTTGTGGGGGTTTTCATCATGGTGCTGATCTACTGCTTCGTTTTTCGGGAGACTGACATTGCGGATACGACGATGGAGGGTCGAACCGGGGCATTTGAGGAGAAATGCGCTCAAGTATCTTGGAAGCATCGGCTTACGGAGAGAGAGTCGGAGTTGCTCACTCATCTGGCTCGGGGCCGCGATGCGGGTTGGATCCAAGAAGAGTTCTGTCTTTCCAAAAGTACCGTGAGCACACATCGCCAGCATATCTATGAGAAGCTGGGTGTCCATACTCGCCAAGAGCTCATCGACCTGATCGATGCCCAGTGAGCATCATGATTCCTTTACCAACTCAGGAAACTTTGATAACTGCCGAACGTCAAACACACTTCCGAGAGCCATACGACTGGCATACAGCATACAACAACTGACAACGACAACTGCAACTGCTACTGCAAATTCACACTTAGCAACAGAATAGTTACAAAACTTGACAGTACTATGTATAGATTTTATGATAGCCACAAGTTTGGAATCTATGGTTGGTGTCTAAGCAGATAACCAGCCTTTTGTGGGGATGTAGGGCAGATCGGTCTGACAATCAGGTCATTCTCGGTCAGCACTCCCTGAGCAGCAAGCAGAGAAGAAGGGATATATTATGGCTAAGATCTTAGGTATCGACCTCGGCACCACCAACAGTGCTATGGCGATTATGGAGGGCGGGGAGCCAACTATTATCGTCAATGCCGAGGGAGACAGGACTACCCCGTCTGTTGTGGGTTTCCGCAAAGATGGCGAGCGCGTGGTAGGCAAGGCCGCAAAGAATCAGGCGGTGACTAATCCAGAGAACACCATCTCATCCATCAAGCGTTTCATTGGTCGCGAATTCAAGGAAACCTCATCTGAACGCGATACCGTTTCCTATAAGGTCAAAGCTGGAAAAGACGGTCGCGTACAGGTTGATATCGATGGTAAGGACTTCACTCCTGAAGAGATCAGCGCAATGGTGTTGCAGAAGCTCAAGAGCGATGCCGAGAAGTACACTGGCTCGCCCATCAACCAGGCTATCATCACGGTGCCAGCCTACTTCAATGACTCGCAGCGTCAGGCCACAAAAGATGCCGGACGCATTGCTGGCCTAGAGGTTTTACGTATCATCAATGAGCCTACTGCGGCCTCCTTGGCGTACGGTCTTGATAAGGCCGGAAAGGACGAGAAGGTTCTGGTGTTCGACTTAGGCGGAGGTACCTTTGACGTCAGTGTACTCGAGCTCAGTGACGGAGTGTTTGAAGTACTTTCGACCAGTGGCGACAATCATCTTGGTGGCGATGACTGGGACCAGCGCGTCATCAACTGGTTGGCCGACAAGTTCCAAAACGACAACGGCATCGACCTGCGTGTCGATAAAATGGCTCTACAACGCTTGAAGGAATCGGCGGAGAAAGCCAAGATGGAGCTTTCCAGCACTCAGCAGACAAACATCAATCTGCCGTTTATCACAGCAGACGCACAAGGTCCCAAGCATCTGGACTACACATTGTCTCGTGCGGAATTCGAGAAAATCACCGACGATCTGTTGCAGAGATGTAAGAAGCCGGTTGAGACAGCACTGAAAGATGCCGGACTGAAGATCGGTGAAGTGGATGAGGTTATCTTGGTTGGTGGCTCAACCCGTATGCCGGCTGTACAGGAACTGGTGAAGAAGCTCACCGGCAAAGAACCGAACATGAGTGTGAACCCCGATGAGGTTGTAGCACTCGGCGCGGCTGTTCAAGGTGGCGTACTCGCCGGCGATGTTGAGGGCATCCTGCTTCTGGATGTTACCCCACTCAGCCTGGGTGTAGAGACCATGGGTGGCGTGATGACCAAGATGATCGAGCGCAACACCACTATCCCAACCCGTAAGACAGAGATCTATTCCACGGCAGCCGATGGTCAGACCTCCGTTGAGATCCATGTCCTCCAGGGCGAGCGTGAGATGGCTGCCGGCAATAAGACGCTGGGCAAGTTCCAGTTGACGGGTATACCTGCTGCTCCACGTGGTATCCCGCAGATTGAAGTGACATTTGATATCGATGCTAACGGTATCGTCAACGTCAGCGCCAAGGATAAGGGAACCGGCAAAGCTCAAAACATCACCATCAGTGGGTCTACCGCTCTGTCAGATGACGAAGTAGATCGCATGGTCAAGGATGCTGAAGAGCATGCTGCTGAGGACGCTGCTCGTAAGGCAGAGGTTGAGGTGCGCAATACCGCTGACAGCTTAGTCTACTCCACCGAGAAGACCCTAGCGGATCTTGGCGATAAGGTTCCTGAGGATACGAAGACTGAGGTTACCGCAGCCGTCGAGGGCTTGAAGAAAGCTTTGGAAGGCAGTGATGTTGAGGCCATCAAGACCGAAACCGCCACGCTGCAAAGCGCTGGCTACAAACTGGCCGAGATCGTCTACCAAGATGCACAGGCCGAATCAGCTGCTGCTGATACTGCAAGCGCAGGCGATGACAACGATGTTGTCGAGGCGGACTATGAGGTAATGGACGCTGAAGATAAGGATAAATAGTCATGATGGCAGCAAAGAAGCATGTCAAAGTTGAAGGGAGTGAGGCTGTCGTTGATGCGACGGCCTCAATCTCTCCAGATGAGACGGCAACAGACAGCGTGACCCCGAATGTGAATATCGGAACCGACTCCCTCTCGACGGTTGTCGAAGGCGAGTCGGACGAGTTGGGACTGGCTCGTGCCGAAGCTGATGAGCTGCGTGATAAGCTGATGCGCCTACAAGCGGAATGGGACAATTTCCGCAAACGTACGGCAACCGAACGTGCCGCAGAGCGTTCCCGCTCGACCGCTCATCTAGTGGAGAAGCTCTTGCCGATCATCGATGATATGGAGCGGGCTATTGAGCATTCGGACAGCTCATCAGAGGATGCGCTCAAAGAAGGTATCGTTGCTATCCAAGCTAAGTTTTGCGAAGTGTTGGATCGCGAGGGTTGTAAGGTCATCGACCCCCAAGGGCAGCCATTCGATGCCATGAAGCATCAGGCGGTTGGTAAGGTTGAGAATCCTGCCATACCTAATGAGACAGTCATTGAAGTCTATCAGAAAGGCTATGAGATGGGTGACAGGGTACTGCGCACAGCGATGGTTGTGGTATCTACTGGTGGCCCAGAGCGTAGTGACAATCAACAGTGAAAACCTGTAGTGACAGTCAGCAATGACAACCAACAGTGACAACCAGTAACCAGAGAATCAACAGATAACATCGATTCCTGTCGATTGCGAGAAAGCAAAGGAGGTGCGAAGCAGGTATGGTCGCAGCAGAGAAGAATTTTTATGAAGTCCTGGGTGTGAAGGATACCGCTTCCACCGACGATATCAAGAAGGCTTTCAAGAAACTGGCGCGTAAACATCATCCTGATGCCGGCGGCGATGAAACCAGATTCAAGGAGATCAGTGAAGCCTACGAGGTGCTCTCTGATAAGGAGAAACGCAAGGAGTACGATCAGCTGATTAAATTCGGCGCTTTCAGCGGTGCTGGCGGTGCTGCTCATGCCTATGGGCAGCGTGGTGGTAGTCCCTTCAGTTGGGGCGGCGCTGGCGCCGGCCAAGGTGGTTGGCGCACCACTACCAGCACCGATGGTTGGGGTGATATCTTAGAGCAGATCCGACGCGGTGAGGGAGCATTTGGAACAGAATGGGATTTCCCTCAACCAGCGGCAAAAGGCCGAGAAGTCCAGGTGACTTTGGAGGTCACGTTCGAAGAGGCTTTCAATGGTGCTCAGAAACACGTTACCATCAAGACTGGCGACGGTGAGAAGCAGGAGATCGATGTCAAGATCCCGGCCGGAGC
>JAAYYH010000225.1 GCA_012515495.1 Coriobacteriaceae bacterium
GACCCTTGACGTGATCCCGACTCGATATGACAATCTCTGAATCCACGCCAGCTTCCGCTTAGGGGATGGTCGAGGTAGTTTGGATCAAGGGGCTTACCGGAAGCGAGAGTGTCAACCACTTCTGCGAGTTTGGAGAAATCCCTGCCTTGCTTTACCAGACGTTTCAGATCCTTTTTAAACTGTGTTGTCTGCCTGATGCGGTAACAGCTACTCATCTTCACCGTCGTTAAGGTCGGCAAGTAGCTCATAAAAACTACCGTAAGATTTCGCAGTTGGATCCTGCGCTATGCGGTTCGCTTCTTCCATTGCCGCAATGGTCTCAGCGTTGTAGGTCCTGACATCGAAGGGAATGCCACCGACGCGGCGTACCTTCGCCAAGAAGATCCGTACAGCGGTAGGGATATCCAAACCGTTCTCGGCCAAGATTGTATCTACCTCATCTTTGAGGTTAGGCTCTACTCGAACCTGAATCAAAGCTGTATTTCCCATAATTTCTTCCTTTCCATAAGAACGAATACAATAGTATGTAAAACACATACAAATGTCAACTTCTATTGTCGAAAGAGTAATCAGTTACCGGTAAATGTCGCTGTCTATCGGTAATTTATCGGTAAAGCGCTAGTCGCAACTGCTAGTCGCCCCTGAGGATCTCCAGATACGGTTCGTAGGAATATACTCGATAGCGCAGGTTGCCGGCTGATTGTTTCAGGATTCCCGCCTCTACAAAGTCATCGATTATGCCTACTGCAGTCGCTCGAGCGACACCTAACTCTGTTGCAACGCTCGCGATATCAACTATTGGTTGTCTCTCAAGATACTCGAGCAAGCGCAAGGCTCTTTCTGGTTTCTTGATGCGCGAGACAGCTTCTCTCGTCCCGGTACTCAGACGGGAAAGCCGTGCTATCGATTCAAAGGAATCAGTTGCACTTTTTTGCAGGCAGTCCAGGAAGAACTCAACCCAGCTCTCATAGTCTCCTTTTGCTCTAACACCGGTGAGGCGATAGTAATAGTCAGTTTGATTGAGCTTCAATTCCAATGAGGGGTAGATTATTGGTGCGTCGATAATCTTCTCATGTAGTAGGAAAAGGGTGATAAGTAGTCGTCCGACTCTACCATTGCCGTCAAGGAAGGGATGAATGGTTTCGAACTGATAATGAATGAGCGCCGCCTTTACCAGGGGATCAAGGTCGTCCTCGGTATTGATGAAATTCTCCAGGTCATTCATCGCATCATTCATGTCCTCGACATTAGGAGGAATAAAGAGTGCTCGACTGAGCCCACAACTAACAGGACCGATCCAGTTTTGCGAGACGCGGAACTGCCCAGGATATTTCTCCTGGCCGCGCACACCGCTCATAAGTACTTCGTGTGTTTCACGAAAAAGGCGGTTACACAGAGGCAATTCCTCCATCCTGGCGATTGCGTATTCCGTCGCTTTAACATAGTTGGCGACATCAGCAACCTCGTGAGCGATATTTTCTGGCATTCTTGGGTCGAAGATATCATCAAAGGTACATTGCGTTCCCTCAAGCTGTGAAGAGAACAGAGCTTCTTTTCGGATATACATGGACAGATAGAGATTGATATTGGGAACGAATTCTGCGCTACCCTTGAGTTTTGAAAGTGCGAGATGCGCTTTCAACAGAGGCGTGTCTGTACCTGATTCGACCGCGACGGCAGGCTCGGGTGGTAGTGAAGCGGGACGGAAAGATTTATATGCCAGCTCACCGCTAAGGTTATTGATGTATATGCCTTGCCTCATTACTGCTCCCAAGCTTAGTGTAATGTATTCTTGGTATTAGAGTATCTTGAGGTGGTTTTAATGTCAAATAACAGAAAAAAATTGACGTTAGAATTGATTTGCAGAACCTAACGTCAATTATGATAATAAACTTGTGGTACCAAGCACACCGATCGCTCTAATCACCCATACAGGTAATAGCCCTGCAGTAGATACTCCTCTTGGTACTTCTTGGCTAGCGACAGCAGTGCCTTCTTCAGGAGTCGTGCATTCGCCTCGCCAGACTCACCGCCAGAAGCCGCATCTGTCAGCAAACGTTGGAATCGCTTCTTCTCCGCGTCTGAGGCCTTGTCTTTGAAGTAGCCTCACACGTGTTGGGCAGCGTTGATGGCGCCACCTGTCTTTAGTGGCAAGGCTAGCGCAGCTTCGATCAGCCTATACATCTGCAAGGCTGGATAGCTGTCCTTATCGCGCAAGAGCTGACGAATCTCGCTATAGCTTTCTTGTGATCGCTCCAGAATGGAGTATTTGTAGCGTGCCCACTCAACCTCCAGTTGGCTGATTCCGCGGTTGGAGACACAGTTGAGGCATTTGACGGCCGAGATGTTCTTATCCTTCACCTCCAGCATGATGTCCACATTAGTGCCATCAAGCTGGTTGTAGAAATCCAGGAACTCGTCGATGCGGATGCTGTCCGAGTGTGCGCCTAGTCGTTTCTGGTGATGTTGCTGCGAGTAGTGGATCTTCTGTGGGCCGTCGTAGTTGTGCCAGGTGGGGGAGCATTGCCGTATCCACTCCAGGTCGTAGGCGGCCTCTGGTCGCACCGTGCCAGTCGCGTCCACTGGGTTGATGGCATTGTGTAGGTTGTCAAACACTACGGGAATCTGAGCAGCCAGACCTGTTTCCAACACGTCCTCGATGTTGAACAGCGAGCCGTCATTCTCGATGATCAACCGCTCCTTCACGCTATCAGACAGATGATTGTAATTCTGGATAAACCGCTGCTTGGCCTGCTGCTTGTCTCCGTAAACGCCACCCAGATGCAGAACCATCTTGTGTGTCGAATTGAGTCCCAAGCTGTCCAAGACTGCCGCGTGGTAGTCGAGATCTTCTGCAGCGCGCCGGGCAACCGCGTTATCAGGCGAATTGAGCACGGTATACTGTCCGGGATGCATCGAGACGCGCATGTTCGCGCGCTTGATCTTATCGCCAATGCCCACGAGTCGGTCGCGAAAGATGTTCTGCCAATCCAACTCTCTGGCAACGCTGGAACCAAACGGGATCAGGTCAGACGAGATGCGATACAGCGCGATGCCATTTTGCACGTTATAGTCGACCATCGCCTCCAGGGCATTGAGATTGCTGCCAATCAGAGCCAGTAGTTTCTCGTCATTGGCATTCTTCAACGCGCATCTCTTGATGTCGCTTCCTGGTACCGCGACTGCCAGACAGGCATATCCGATAGCGCCCAAAGCATCCTCCCATCGGCTCGCGTTCCAGCTTGGGTTCGTTAATCGTTTTGTCAGGCCTTCA
>JAAYYH010000226.1 GCA_012515495.1 Coriobacteriaceae bacterium
AAACACTTGAGCAGCACTGTGAGATTGAGTTTGAAAAGATTAGATCGACAGGTTTCAAGAATGCCGAATTCAGCAAAGATACCGATATCAAAACCGGCAGCAAGGGCGACTATATCTATCGCGAGAGCGATGAAAGAGGAAACGAAATCATCTCGATTATGTTCGAGATGAAAAACGAAAGTGATGGAACCTCAACTAAGAAGAAGAACGAGGATTTTTTCAAAGAACTCGACAAAGACCGTACAGAAAAGGGTTGCGAGTACGCAGTGCTGGTCTCATTGCTTGAAGACGGCAGTGAACTCTATAACACGGGGATTGTGGATGTTTCGCACAGATACCCAAAGATGTATGTAATTCGTCCACAATTCTTCATCCCGATGATTACGCTATTACGTAATGCCGCGCTGAATTCGCTCCAGTACAAGTCAGAACTAGCGCTTGTAAAAGCGCAGAATGTGGATATAACCAATTTCGAGGATAGCCTTACTGCTTTTAAAGAAGGCTTCGCTCGAAATTACAATCTGGCAAGCAGAAAATTTCATGATGCTATTGAAGAAATCGATAAAACTATCAGGCTCTTGGAAAAGATCAAAGACAATCTCATTGGATCCGAGAACAATTTACGTTTAGCCAACAACAAGGCTGATGATCTTACGATTAAGAAGCTGACTCGCGGCAACCCGACAATGGCGGCAAAGTTTGCAGAGCTAGGAAAAGTAGGCTCTGAAGATGATGAAAGAGTTTAGCAATTTCCACTTCGGCTCTATGGTACACCACTGTATTGAGTGAGCCTATAATAGGGTATTGTCTCTTTGCCAATAACGTATCGTACTAAGATAGTTTTCGTGAATCAGAGAGTAGCCATGGAAGACAGACCAGCGAGTCCGACAGCTCCAGAACACGCGCCAAACCCACGACAGCAAGAGGCCATCGACTACATTGATGGGCCGCTTCTGGTTCTGGCTGGTCCAGGAACAGGCAAGACTGAGCTTCTGAGCAGGCGCACAAAGAACATCCTGGATAAGCGCGATGTTGCCGCCAAGAATATACTTTGTCTTACTTTCACCAATCGCGGTGCAGATACTATGCGACGACGCCTGATCAGGGATATCGGTCGCGAAGCCTATGGTGTCGAGATTGGTACCTTTCACGCATTTGCCCAGAATCTACGCGGAAACTATCCAGAGTATTTCAATCGCTCCGCTGAGGATGCTCTGGTCACAGAGCTTCAATCACAAAAGATCCTTGAAAGCATTCTAGCTTCATTGCCTCAGGATGATCTCCTTTATGAGACGCCAAAGACAAGTATCATTAAGTCGAAAGATTCGTACCGGCGCAGCAATAGAACAGACATCAAGGCATTTATCGACAAGTTCCGTCATTCTGGTATCTCTGCTAACCAATTTCGAAGCATAGTATCGCAAACCGATGCCTTCATGGAATACATGACCAACGCAATCAATGCCGGTCAGCTCGCATTCCCTTCGCTGAGAGGAAAACTTGAGGCGAAATATTCCGCGATTTCAGAATTCATTGACAGCCTCCATGATGTTATTGACTCAGCACCGGCAGCACTTAAAGATAAGGATCTCGTCACTACCCCCGGAGTTTATGAACCTTATGCTGAGACATTGGCAAGGGCCTTCAGCGATCCTGATGAGTTGATCGATGAGAACGGGAAGACTGCGGTCTTTGGCGAACGTCGGGATAAGCTCTTTGCAAAAGATAATGCCGGAAATCTTTACTTAACAGGGAGGCAAACCTGCCGTAAGGCACGGTCCGCGATTGACGTTTATGAGCGCTATAGAGAGGAGCTTGCGCAAAGTCACCTCTATGACTTCGATGACATGATAGCTGATGCAATCACAGCGTTAGAGGACTCGGCTGAGTTCAGGATGAAGGTTCAAGACAGATATCTCTATATCCAAATCGACGAGTTCCAGGACACCAACGGCGCTCAGATGCGTATGGTGGAGCTCATGACCCAAGGCATCGATCGACCCAATCTGATGGTGGTTGGCGATGACGATCAATCCATCATGCGTTTTCAAGGCGCCTCAGTAACATATATCTCACAGTTCAAGAGTTTATATCAAGCGCACGAGGTTAATCTGGAAGAGAACTATCGATCCCTGCCAGCGATAGTTGGTCTTGGCCAGTACGTGGTTCGACAAATCGAAACGCGTCATGATCAGAATAAAAAGCTCGTTGCCCACAAGGAACATGAGGAAGTTGCCTTTGAGGTGCTGAGCTGCCCGTCACGAGAGACTCAATACGCCGAGCTCGCTCAAGACATCGCACAACGGATGAATGCCTTGAAAGAGAAGGGTGATGTGGATGATAAGGCAATCGCTGTCATCGCACGGCAGAACAAGACCCTGGCAAATATCATCCCTTATCTCGCGGCTCACGATATCCCGTTTAGCTATCGATATACCGCAACAGTGGCAGAAATGGAGGTCATGCAAACCTTGCTGGCATTGTTGTGCGCGATTCACTACTACGCACAGGGGCGCAGCAAGCGAGCGGATGAATATCTACCGCAAGTGATAGCTTCAGTTGAGCTGAATCTTGATCCCGAAGCTTGCCTTGGTTTCGCAGTGGCTGCCAATTGCGAAGAACGTGAGAAACGAGCTGCGAACGGATCTGACTCAGCTTGGATGAGAGCTCTCTCAAAAAGCCCGAATGAACAGCTACGTGCTTTATATCGTACCATCGAGAGGTTGTCGGCACGTGCAGCCGCTACACCGATATATGAGATTATCTACGCAGCCGCTCAACCCATCATGGAATACTATCAAGGGCTTCAAGAACACGACCCCTATGCCTTTGTGCAATTCAACTACGGCGTGAAGGCGCTGATAGACTTTGTTGCAGGCGAGCAGGTTATGAGTTCTGTATTGGAGAATCATCCTCTGCGGTTATCAGATGTTATTGAGAGATTGGAAGAAATAGAACGTCTGGGTTTGCAGATCCCTGTCGATATCAACATAGCGCGCAAAGGAGCCGTTACCCTTACTACTGCTCATAGCTCTAAGGGTGACGAATACGATTTTGTCTATCTGGTGGACGCAGACGAGGACTCTTGGCATAGTCGTGGCAGTTCTGACACGATACTGACAAGGAACATGCTTTTTGCTGATCGTGGAGACGAGGACGACGACAGGCGCCTTGTCTTTGTTGCTCTGACTCGACCTAAGTACGGGATCAAAACGTACTTGGGCAAAGGAAGTCTCACCCGCGAATTAATCGGCGCGCCAAATATCCAGATTATGGATATGACTATCGATGCTTCTTCGCTAGATGAGATGTCAAAGCTGGCGGACGCAACCCAGAAAAGCTGGTACAAGAGATTCTCCCTCACGCAAGAGGATTTCCTCGGAACACTTAAACCGGATATTGAGAACATGAAGATGTCACCATCAAGGCTGAATGCTTTTGTCACTTATGTGGAAGGCTGCAAGAACAGTACAGATTTTGTTGACTTCAACATCATCAGGCTGCCGCAAAGACCCAGTGTGAGCTTGGATTTTGGTAGTGTGGTGCATGATTTCCTCGAAACGTATGTCGTGCAATTCTTCAAGGGCAAAGTCGATTTGTCGGATCTTGTTCCGATATTCCAGCACAGACTTCGTCTCATGGACTACGCAGATAAGGTCATTATCAACCACCTGTACAGATTCGAGTTAATTGTCCAACAGTTCATCCCGCAGCTGGATATGCTGTTAGAGCAATCGGCTGGCTCGACTCCTCATGTAGAGAAATGGATCAATACAGAGGTTGATGGTGTTCCGCTGGTGGGCGCGTGCGATCTGATCCTCAAGAACAATCAGACTCACGAGATCAAGGTATTCGACTACAAAACAGGTAAGAATAAAAGCGAAGAGCGTCCAGATGCGAATTATCATCGTCAGCTTTGTTTCTATAAGATACTGATTGAGAACAGCCCTCAATTCGCAGGCTATACCGTTAGCGATGTGGCGAATCTCTACGTGGAGCCGATCAAGGATAAAGACGAGACAGGTCACGTTACGTACAGAATAGGCGATGTGGCCCGCTATCCTGTAAGTGAGCAGGATGTCCAACACGTGCGTGAGCTCATTGGCGCTGTTTGGCGGCGGATCCAAAATGGTCTCTTTGATACGAGTGACTTCGAAACATCAGAAATCCTATTGGAAGCCAAAGCCCTGTCAACTACAAAGGCTGGCAAATCAAAGAACCTAGGTACAGAAGAGGTTCAACGCCTCTATGAAGACTGGTTAATCGCGAAATCATGTTAAGCTATGGAGCTACATTTACGCATGGTGCGTCGTAAAGAAGCCGAGCGCAGTGGCTTTGCCATATTGGAACAAGAACACCAAAAGATGCTCGCGATAGTCATTGCTGCTTGGCAAGAAGAAGTAATTACGCACCCGAGTTGGTCCCAAAGGGTCAATAAGCACCTGTGATGGCAGCAAACGATCAAGAGGGGTATGGCATGAGACCTATTCCGGAGAATAGACTGGACAAACGTATAATCAGAGTCTGGCGCATCAGTGCCCTGCTGAACGTGGCAATCTGGAGCGTAGTATTTCTTGGCGGTGTTGGAACGCTCTGGTTAGTAGGGACTATTCAGGAAAACTCAGGCCTTGCCGCAGCTAGAGCAGCACTTGGAATCGCCTTCATTGTGCTTTTTGCAATAGCTGTGCTATCCACAGTGCTGCTTGTAGGCATCATGCCAAAGTTGCGGCACCTGCGTTGGCGCTATCAGGTTAATCCCGAAGAGATTGATATCCTCAAGGGCATCATCTGGCGTGAACGAATAATAGTTCCACTGGTGCGCGTGCAGAATGTAGATACCAAACAGGGCCCTCTGATGCGGGCCAATGGCTTAGCCTCGTTTACCGTGGCCACTGCAGCAGGCGAGCACGAGATACCTGGACTTGCTCAAGAGGAGGCAGACACCCTACGCGACCGCGTAGCGTATTTGGCGAGATTGGCTCAGGAAGATGTCTGATCCAACACCCATCACGCCAACGTTTGACGCAGACGGCAGGCTGGCTCCAGGCCGTCATCGTATGGAAATCGTTTATATCGCGCTCTCCTCATTCCGTATCCTCCTTGGCTTTCTTTTTGCATTGATAGTTGGTTATGGCCCTATCGTTGCCGGACTTACCAAATCGGGCGTGAGCAACATATTCTCAATAACTGTTCTTTTCATTGCTCTTATAGTGTTGCTGGTTGCCGCTGTGATTATCAGTTTAACCATCTACTACAAGCGATTCTCATGGGAAATCACTGCCAACGATATTCATATCCACTCGGGTATCATTGTCAAAAAGCAAGTACATATCCCGTTCTCAAAAGTGCAATCCATCGATTACACAGCCCCACTACTGGCTCGTTTGTTGGGTGTTGTCAACCTTAAGATAGAAACCGCTGGTGGGGCGATTAACAGGGGTGTTGAGATACCTGCACTCAAGCTGAACACAGCCGAAGCCTTTAAAACAGAGGTTTTCAAGCGCAAACGAGAGAATCAGAATCAATCTGCTCAGGCTCAATCTGGGCAAGCGCAATCTGCTCAGGCTCAATCAACTCAGTTTCAAACTGCCCAAGCTCTCGATTCCGCGCAGAGTTCCGCTCACCAGCAAACAGGTAACTTGTACGAACAATTATCCCAAACCGCCTCTGACTTCAGAGGTATGTTGGCTGGAAGCTATGAAGATAGCTCTCCTGTCGACTATCAATATGGTCTGAGCATCAAGGAGCTGTTACTCTCTGCGCTGGCGAATAATAAGACCTGGCTGATGGCGCTTATCTTAATAGGCATGTTGTCACAGGTTGGTGAAGCTCTGTCATTCATAGGGATATCGGACAGAGTTGAGGAGACGGCTGTTTGGGTGTGGGCAGAACTCGGGATTGTCGCGGTGATAATCGCGACAATATTCTCATTGTTGTTACTTTGGCTGCTCTCGGTAGTAGCAGCGCTTCTCTCATATGGAGGTTTCAAGGCCAGTCGCAGGGGAGGACGCATAGAGGTAGAGAGAGGTTTGCTGCAGCGGCACTATAAAGGCGTAGCCTTATCTCGCGTTCAGGGTGTGGTGATCACCCAGGGTCTTGTGCGTAAGTTGATGGGCTTTGCCGAGATCAAGCTTGAGGTTGTACAGAGTATGGACACCTCTGGTGGCCAACAGAGCGATGTCATGACACAGGGCTCAGGTCTGATTCTTCACCCGTTTGTAAGGCTGTCGAGAGTTGACGAGATCATTGCGAATATGGTGCCTGATCTCATTGCGTGTCCTCAGGTGACCGATTATCAGCGACTACCTCGTCGGGCACGCAGGCGTTCGATTATCAGATGGTTTGCCTGGCCATCCTTGATCTGCATTGCAGCGGTGGCGATCTTTGATCTGTTGCTGCTGCCACCGATTGTGAGTACCGGATTCACGGTTATCTCACCGTATCATGCGCCTGTTCTGATTGCGATTGTCATGGCGCTATGCCTGCTCGCCGGGATTTGGTGGTACAAACGAGCCGCATATGCCTATAACTCCAACATCCTTGTAATACGTCAAGGGATTTTTGGACAGAAGACCACACTGCTTCTACGTAAGAAGATCCAATGGGCTGCGCTACGACAGAATCCGCTGCAACGATGCAGCAAGCTCGCGAGCATTTCCGCTGTCACAGCGGCTGGCACTTCTGGCACCACCACTCGATTGCGTGACCTGAACGAGGATGAAGCCAGCGCCTATCTGGATTGGGTACGTCCTCGTAATCGTGATTAAATATCTGAAGCAAACTCTCTGCGCGAGATAAGTCAACACAGCGAGCAAAGCCAGTAAAGTAAATGATTTACGACTAATCTGCCCATTCGCCCGATAAACCTTGTAATAACCGCTGAGATTGCGTGATAATACATGAAATGATTACAAGGTGGAAGAAGGGGTAATGATGAATCGACCGCTGATGCTTTCCTCTGGTGAGTTTGCGAAGATCTGTCATATCAGCAGAGAGCTACTCATTCATTATGACAGGATCGGATTGCTTAAGCCCAAGGAAATTAAGAGCAACGGTTATCGCTATTATTCTGTCAAGCAGCTGTATATCTTTGACGCAATCCGTTTTCTCCTTGACGCAGGGATGAGCACTAAAGAGGTCAAGGAGTACCTCTCGAGCCGGACAACCGATTTATTTTTGGAAAACATTCAAGGGCTGGTTGGAAACCTAAGAGAGCAGCGCGCGATACTTGACTCAAAGATAGGCATGATGGAGAAATTGAGATACATCACCGAGCGATCGCTATTGTTTCCAAAAGATGAGCCACGTCTATCATTCTGGGATGAGCTATACATGATAGTCACGGATATTCCAGCTGTGAGTGAACAAGCTTATATCCAGGCAATGTCCGATCATTCAGAATTCTGCCGTGATGTCGCGCAGGTCTCCAAGTTCCCGCTTGGCAGGATTGTCAAAAAATTGAATGTTCCTAAGGAGGGGCAGGTTATTGGGCAACAGATCATGACCTGGATCTCTCCACCGGCAGATGATGAGTTGCTCGGGGAGCGTCTCGCGATTAAGAAGAAGGGGAATTACGCAGTCATTCTCCACCAGGGAGGCTGGGATACTATTGCCAGTTCGTATACAAAACTCCTTAAGTATATCGAAGAGAACAAGCTCGTCGCTCATGGGCCAGCCTACGAGCTCGATATGAATACCTACCTCGTTTCGAGGTCTGAAGAAGACTATCTTATCCACATCTCGATACTCGTCGAGTAGGGTGGTGTATGGGTGTTTGTCACGGGCTGGCAAATGAAGGTGCCATCTGGGTGTTGATATCCGCGATACCAAAAA
>JAAYYH010000227.1 GCA_012515495.1 Coriobacteriaceae bacterium
CCAGACTTCATCAACAGCACCAGCAACAACGTCACAGCTAAGATGAATCCGACTGATACCTGCGTGTGCCTGCGCAGATAACCAACTAATCCCCTGATGAAGAAACCGAAGAGTACGAGCCAAGTGGCAAATCCCAGCCATCCCGTCGCGTTGATGATGCTGACATATCCACTGTGAGGACCATATTCTCGCTTGGCGATAAATGAATCCGGGTGGTCTTCGAGTATCTGGACCATGACATTCCTTGGTGATTTACCAAACACTAGATAATCGAGACTGAATTCCAGATATTCGCGCCAGATAGAGAAGCGATTATTCGAGATATTCTCGGGGCCATGATCGATTGGCCCCGGATACCATTGACTACCGCCGATGCTTTCCCGAGATGCCGAGCCGAACAAATCGTTGTCGTGCGCCCAGGTCGCATAGGATGTATCCACGGCACTGAGAGCAAAGTAGGAGCCTACCAGACCCGCAACCAGTACCGCGCTGATCAGTACTGTCTTACGCAAGTGGTTTGCCTTGTCGACAGTCCTGGCTTGAATCGTCGATCCACCAAAAGGCTGCTCTCCCCCCTGCTTTGCATCAAGTCGCTTTGCATCAAGCTTCTTTCCTCGATTGCGTTGATTGCGCAAATGCAGAGCCAACCACACAACAGCTGCGGCAATACCACAGGTGGGTCCAATGCGGGAAAATGCGGAGACGGTAAAGAACCAGTTAAGTACCAGGCTAGCGACAAGGATGATCTTCGTCGCCCGTGATGTCCGACAGCTCAGCAGGTACCAACATGTTGCCAGCATCACGCAAACCGAAACCACTCCACCATAGTTGGGATCGATATACAGGCCAAAGTTCCTGCCATCGATGAATCCCAGCCTCTGTGTCTTACCCATGGCATCGATGAAGACCGCGCTGTATTGAGCGAAGAACATCCCAACTGATATCAGGTTCACCAAGGTGATTAGAATGAAAACCACCCAGAAAAGGATCCGTACTCCCTGAGTACGCTGTGTATCATCCAAGATCACGTATAGTGGCAAGAACAGGCCCGCCTGCAAAATCTGCCAGTATAACGTCTTGAGATTACTACTCCAACCATAGTTGATATTCAGGATGATACTGATGGCCAACACCACGATAAAAGCTAATAGCCAACGACTGTGAGGAACCTTGAAACAGCTACGGTTGGTGAGCAGGTCTAATAGGAGCAACAATCCGCCTGCTGCCGCAAGGGCGGCTGCCATTACCTGCTGAACAGGCAAGAGGAGGTTTATCGGTCCTAGCCACCCAGTTAGTGAGTAACTGATGAAGATGATCATATACCAGCGCAGGATCGTCTGATATCTGACCATCAAAGAGCTATCTTTCAATCTTTGCAGCAAGAACGGCATACCTTTCGGTTAGTTGTCCTCAAGCTCAATAGCTTTTTTATCTCAAGCTCACTACTACTTCGGACTCGATTATAGATGTTTTATCACTTATTCCACCGTACCGTACACAAAACCCCAACCATGTCCACTTATCGCGGAATTGAGCTGATCGCAGAGTCGCTGTCGAGTGTATTTTCCAGGTGGCAATAGCGTAACTATCTCAACGAGGTCATCTATCAGGTCGAACGACTCGGCAGTCAACAGAACATCCAGGCGTGAGACGAGTTTCTTCTCGCGGAACAAAGCATCGACCAGGCGCTGCAAAGTACCAAATTCTTCAGATTGCTGCATGACCTGCTCCCGATTTCGCCACGCTGGTTGCTGGGGGATTACCTATCAAACTGTCTAATACACCAGACACGACGAATAGGTCACGGTGCTGGGACCGTCATAGTAGGATAAGCCCGCTTTCTCGCAGACTTCCGATACAACCAAACCAGAGGCCTCCATTGAGACAAACGCCCTCTTGGGGAAACGACAGGGTGTATTAGGATAGGTGCACTCTGGACAGATTGTACAAGCCCCTGCTGCCAGGAAGATGAATGGATCGACCTCTGATCCCTCTTCCAGAGATGGCGACAAATCGGGTGTAGGGATACTGCCATCGAGTTGGGCTGCCCGCACCTTATCAACAAGAGCGATGAAGTGCTGCTTATGTATCTTCTCGGCAGCCATCATGCCCTCGAAGTCATACTCATCCTCCAAGATTCCAGCTGTCTGCACCACGATAACCTGTTGACGAGCGGCGAACTTCGCCGCATATCCATCCAAGGTATCGCAAGCTGGCGGACAAACCCAGTTGCGTCCGTATTGGTGGCAGCGATCAGCAGCGCAAGCATCGCGTACCAGAGGATTGACCTCCAGGTCGGACGCTGCGCAAAAACCTACGCGGTCGAAACCGACCGCGTAGGCATATCCTTTAATCTGGTTTCTCAGCTCTTCGCTCTGAGACACTGTGGCGCTCCTCTACTACTTACACGGGTTGTCACACTAGTTCTTGATTGGTCCGAAGAGATTCTGACGAAATGCTCCGATGAACTCCATGCAATATTCGTCATTGCCCAACAGTGCCTCTGTGGCGAAGAGCACGCCCAGCAGGTCGCGATTGGTCGGGTCGATGATCGCGCTATCCATACCGGCATTCATCGCTAGCACCATGAAGCCGATGTTGATCATCTTACGACCCGGCAAACCAAAGGAGATGTTGGAAAGGCCACTGGTCAGATGGACATCAGGATAGAGCTCTTTGACTGCACGGCATACCTCAACAAAGGTGAGCAGACTCTGGTCATTGGTACCTAGGGTCTCAACCAGAGGATCGATATAGAGACGGTCTGGCGCAATGCCATATTCTTCGGCTCGAATCATGAGCTTTTTAAACACCTCGATACGGCCAGCGGCATCATGAGGTATGCCATTGTCATCGCAAAGCAGCGCTATACAACCCCACTCGGTATCTGCGATAACCGGGAAGACAACTTCGATCTTATCTCCCTCTAGAGAGACCGAGTTGATTATCCCAGGCTTTTTGCAGAACTTCATGGCATCGACACATACTTGGGAATTGGGACTATCGATGCAAATCGGCAAATCTGATTCTTCTTGAATCAGCTCAATGAGCCATTGAACTGTTTCCAGCTCGTTCTCGTTAACAGAGGCGCAGCAATCCAGATAATGTGATCCGGCTGCAGTCTGCTTGCGAGCTATCTCGCGAATGTACTCGGCATCTTTAGCGGCAATCGCCTCACCTGTTTTGGGAATGGAACCGTTTACTTTCTCACCGATGATGATCATTGATCTTCCTTTCTTACCTGCGCGCATTTTGCGAGCATTAGTTTTCTCCAAGCGCAGCTACCAATAACAGACACGGTTTGGGCGTTTGTACCCGACAATCCTATCAAAGCTCTGGTCGCTTGGGCATTTTCAGGCCAAGCGCATTATTGTCCCTATCATGATGATAGTTGCTCCACGCTGACGTTTGGAAGAAATCCCAATTCACAGGGGGCCATATCATTTCTGACAAACTTGTTTCCTTCTCATAGCGCTTGAGGCGATGATAGGCTTTGTAATAGATACAGTAGCGCTCGCCAGGATACACTTCGCACCAACCATCACTACTGCCGCCGCAAGGACCATTCCGCTGATTCTTGGGACACTGGGACATCGGGCAGATATAGGCGGTTGCGTGCAGGCCACAATCCCCGCAATCACGGCAGCCATACATGAATACCTTGCCAAGATGCTCGATATGGTGCCCGCGGTGCATACCTTTGGCAGCTTCACCGCGGTGCGAAACCCAACTCATGGCTGGGTAAATACCCTTGCCCTTTGTAAACGCGATCTTGTGAGCTACTCTGGAAAGCGGATAGTTTCCCTGAACCTTAAGATCCGTGCGGCTCTCGACTCGCGAGGCTGCAACATCAAGATTAAGACCAGTGGCTGAGTCGCGCTCAAAGAGATAGAATCCGCCCTTCTTGCCATATGACATCTCCCTGGCATATTCCTGCCAGTTGTCCTGCATGGCATCTGCGGCATCCAGCACCTGTTCGATATCCGCAGCGGTGATGTTGATACCACCAAGGTGGACTCCCGCATACCCCAGACCCTTGGCGATGGCGATCATCTTGGCCGCGCGCAGACGATAGGCAGACTTACCTTTGTCCTCAGACTTGGCATCTTCTTGAAGCTTGGCTAAAAGCTCGTCGCTGACGAAACAACCAGGGAAGTTGCCTGCATTCATCATCTTGCCCACACCGGCTCCGAGGATGAAGATATTCGCGATTACCGGTACATTCAGTTCACGGAGCCTCAGATAACGGATCAGCTCATCCATCTTGCGGGCATCATAGCCAACTTGGCTGATGATGAATCGGGCGCCAGCCTCGATCTTCTTCTCAAGCTTGTAGTACTGGGGCAGGAGCTCCCCTTCAGTCCACTTGAACGGACTGGCTACAGCACCGGGGAAGAAATCCGTTGGCTTCAACGTCACCAGACCCTTGCCCGCTTTTGTCTGTAATCCCTTGTTCATCTCGGTGATCATCTGCAGAAGCTGAACAGCGTCCAAATCGAATACCGGACGTGGTCTTCCGCTGAATCCCGTTACCGGGTAATCACCGGTCATGGCCAGAACGTGGTGTATACCGCGACGCTCCAGTGCCCATAGCTGACTTTCCAACTGAGAGCGGTTGCGGTCTTTGCAGCTCATGTGCACCAACGGGGTTATACCTGCTGCCAGCAGATCCTCAGCGAAGCAATCCGCTAAGAGAGCCGGATTGCCGCTGGGATTATCGGTGATCGACATTGCATGGACTCGACCGCCAATCGCGAGTTCACGGGCGACCTCGAGTTCTTTACTTTGATGTGCCTCATCGGCACCTCGACCTGGAATCATCTCACAGGTAACGATGAAAGTACCATTTTCAAATAACGTATCTAGCCGGTTCTCATTCATGATAGTTCCTTCTCAAGCCGGCTGGTTTGAAGACAAATCATATGGTTATCCGTGCCTTCTTACGCTGTGAGGAGCTCTGCGGCCTTACCTGCAGCAGAACCAGCATCGCCGGTATAGGCATCGGCACCGATTTGATCAGCGAATTCCTGGGTAATGGGGGCGCCACCGACCATGATCTTGACCCTGTCACGCACGCCTGCTTCCTCGATCGCTTTGATGGTGTTCTCCATCGCGGGCATCGTGGTGGTAAGCAGAGCGGAGATGCAGACCAGCTGAAGATCCTCATGCTCTTTGATGTAGTCGACGAAAGCCTCTGCCGGGACATCGACGCCCAGGTCGTGGATCTCGATGCCTTTGCCTTCCATCATCATGCGGACGAGGTTCTTGCCAATGTCGTGCAGGTCACCTTTGACGGTTCCAATGCAAGCCTTACCCAAAGGCTCAGCGCCACCCTGTGCCAACAGTGGCTTAAGGATCTCTGTGCCGGCGGCCATAGCGCGAGCCGCGACGAGCATCTCGGGGACGAAGATCTCATTCTTGCTGAATTTATCGCCAACGACATCCATAGCAGGGATCAGAGCAACATTGAGGATCTCATCCGGAGCGACACCTTCGCTGACCGCCTGCTCGACGAGCGCGACGACGTCTTTCTTCTTGCCAATCTGTACTGCTTGGGAAATATCATCGAGAATTGCCATCACAAACCTCCTGTTTCAGATTTTCGGTCAACTTCCTAGATCCGTTTCCAATTGTTGGTTTACACGAATCAAATATGTATCGGACTATCATACCATCATTCAACCTGAGATATGTCGATTTGTCTTGTTTAAATAGTGCGCTTCAGTTCATACAAATCATACGAAAGCCCCTAGAGAACAAGACCGACAGCTATCAGAAAGAGCACCAATGCAGACCCTGTGAAGACTTCTGTTCCGTTCAATCTGGCTACTTTCAGATGTGTTCTGCCTTCGCCGATATAGCAACGCGACTCCATGGCACAGGCCAAATCGTCAGCACGACGGAAGAGATTGACGAACAGCGGTATAATCACCGGCACCCAAGCCTTGATGCGTCGAATCGGCCCGCCGCTATTGAATACAGCTCCCCGAGCAGTCTGGGCTACCATAATCTTCTCGGCCTCTTCGGCTGTGAGAGGGATAAAGCGCAAGGCGATGGTGAAGATCGTGGCGATATCCTCAACAGGTACTCTGAGCACACGAAGCGGACGTAAGAGCGAGGAGATGGCATCGGTCAGGGTAATCACCGAACTGGTAAAGGTCAGCAGCGAAGTCATGCTCACCAACAACACGATGCGTAAGACGAAATAGAGACCACGGAGCAAACCTAATGGCTTAATACCAAAGTTACCGAATAGCACGATACCGTCGGGCAGTGACTGCGCTAGTGGATTCCCAAAGATGCCAGCCCCCAAACCTGTTCCCAGAGAGCCGATCGCAGGACTGGTGACGTTGAAGGTGAATGTGTTGGCAACGAGGGTGAACAATAAGATCACCAGCACAGGCTTAAGACCTCGAGCTGCCAATCTCAACGGAACGCGGGCGATGCCATAACCCACAAGCAAGAGCACCGCGCAAAGCAATAAACCCAGCCAACCACTGGTAGCGAACAATGCAAAGACATAGGCTACAACCACCAGAAGCTTGATCCGCGCGTCAAGACGATGGATGACGCTGTCACCTGGAACAAACTGGCCAAAGGGTACTGCGAAGGCCATCAACACTCCCCCTTCACAGCGCGCCAGACGAGGATGTTCTCCGCGGCTTTCTCGGGATCGAGTGTGTAATCATCCTCCGATATGCCCTCACGCTGTTGCCAACTGATAACCTGCGGCACCTGTAAACCTGCCGACTGGAGGATGCTCGGTTCATGGATGAGCTCGGTAGCTCTTCCCGACCACAAAGAACGACCATGAGCCAGGATCAGTACATCGTGGGCATGCGATAAGAACTCATCAATATCGTGCGAGACAACAACCACGCCCACACCCTGTTGTGTCAACGCTTCAATCAGCGTGTGAACGAACCGCCTGCCATCAGCATCGAGCCCCGCTGTTGGCTCATCAAGCAGCAGGAAGCGCGGGCGCATGGCCAGAACCGTCGCCAAGGCAACACGACGACTCTCCCCGCCACTCAAAGTGAAGGGAGAGCGTTCGGCGAACTCCTGATAATCAAGGCCTACCGCGGCCAACGACTCTCGCGCCACAGTATCTCGCTGTCGCGCATCGCTGAGCATACCGAGGTTTCGCGG
>JAAYYH010000228.1 GCA_012515495.1 Coriobacteriaceae bacterium
GTTTGCAGCTCATCTTCTTGCCTTATGACGGAGTCATAGGTAGTGGACTCATCAAAATCCGGAAGCTGAGAACTCAACGTGCCGGCACTGGCTGTTGTGCGTGCTGTGAGAAAACTGCAGCCATATCCAAGGCAGCAGAGGACGAGCAGTATCGTACTAAAGGCAAGCATGAGCATCAGTTGAGACGCAGGCAATCTTCTCATATCGCTCCGTAAGGGTAGTTCTGGGCACTCAGATTTTACACAGATTTGATAGTAGCCAAATCTGCACTTGATTTCCACTACCTATCATTGTGCATAAGGATGCAACGTGCTCTGCGCTCGATACGATGATTGCCATCGTCAATAAGCCAACGGAGTACAGAAGCACAGAGTGCGGATCAAAGTAAGGAGAAAACGTGAAGTTCAAGATCAGGAATATCGTTGGTCTGAGTATGGCGGCGATGCTGCTGGCTGCTGGGCTGGTTGGTTGCGCGGGCGGCTCAACTACCTCGGGTGGCACCAACTCAACAGGAGGGACAGGCTCTGCGACGGCAGATACCAATGCCCCCATCAATGTTATCTCGCGTGAAGATGGCTCTGGAACCCGTGGCGCATTCGTGGAGATATTCGAGGTGCAGACAAAGAATGCTGACGGCAAGAAGATCGACGCTACCACCACCAACGCCGTGGTTACCAACTCCACCTCTGTCATGCTCACCACTGTAGCAGGCGATAAGAATGCTATCGGTTACATCTCGCTGGGTTCTCTTAACGACACCGTCAAGGCGCTGAAAATCGATGGTGCCGAGGCGACACCTGAGAACGTGACGTCAGGGGACTACAAGATCTCCCGTCCGTTCAATATCGTCACCAAGGGTACCCCAAGCGCGGCAGCGCAGGATTTCATCAACTTCATACTTAGCGCTGATGGGCAGAAGGTTGCCGTTGAGAACAACACCATCGCGGTCAACGCCAACGCTCCTGCCTATAAAAAGGCAGCTGGTGCCAATGGCAAAGTTGTAGTAGCTGGATCCTCTTCGGTGTCACCGGTGATGGAGAAGCTCAAGGAAGCCTATGCAAAAGCCAATCCTGATGTGCAGGTAGAGATCCAGACCTCAGATTCAGGTACTGGGATCTCCTCAACCGTCGATGGTGTCTGCGACATTGGAATGGCCTCGCGTGAACTCAAGGACAGCGAGCTTGAGAAGGGCGTTACTCCTACGGTCATCGCGATTGACGGAATCGCCGTAGTGGTCAACCCACAGAGCGCCATCGATGGACTCACCAAGGAGCAGGTACAGAAGATCTTCCTAGGTGAGGTCACAAACTGGAAGGATCTCTAAGCCATTATGAGCGCGTTCAAAGAACGCATAGCACATATCGTATTCATGGTTGCCGCGACGGTCTGTATAGTCGCGGTAGCCCTGATATGTATATTCCTTTTCATCAACGGAATCCCCGCGATACTCAAGATAGGTCCTATCGAATTCTTAACCAGCAACGTCTGGCGGCCGTCCAATGACGAATTTGGCATCTTTGCCATGATCATCGGCAGTATCTACGTTACGGCTGGTGCGCTGGTTATTGGCGTACCCTTGGGTTTGTTCTGCGCCATATTCCTTTCACGCTTTGCCTACAAGAAGATCGTGAAGATACTTAAGCCCGGAGTCGAGCTGTTGGCTGGGATTCCTTCGGTTGTCTATGGATTCTTTGGGCTGGTGATGATCGTACCGATTATCCGCACTGTCTTTGGTGTTCAGGGCATGGGCATACTGGCAGCCTCGATCATCTTGGGCATCATGATCCTGCCCACGATCATCACCGTCTCAAAATCGGCTCTCGATGCTGTTCCCGAGAACTACTATGAGGGCGCATTGGCGTTGGGGGCGAATCACGAGCGCTGCGTATTCCGCATCGTCTTGCCAGCAGCAGTCTCTGGTATCATGGCCGCGATCATCTTGGGCGTAGGCCGCGCGATAGGTGAGACCATGGCAGTGGTGATGATAGCCGGCAACCAAGTGCGCCTGCCGCAGGGCATCATGGACGGAGTCAGGACGATGACTGGAAATATCGTTTTGGAGATGGGTTACGCCGCCGATCTTCATCGCGAAGCCCTCATCGGCACAGCAGTGGTGCTTTTCGTCTTCATCCTCATAATCAATCTGCTGTTCAGCCTGCTTAAGAGAAGGGCAAGAGTATGAAGAGCTCGCTGCCTATAGGTGCCAAGATCAGCTCATTGATACTAAGAGCGCTCGTCTATCTGGCCGCACTGATAACCGCAGGTGTTCTGGCTTTCATCGTGATCTATATCTTTGTAATGGGTGTTCCGCATATCTCGCTCGATCTTTTTGCGCTCGAGTACAACTCGGTCAATGTCTCGCTGATGCCCGCTCTAATCAACACCGTTTTGATGACAGCCCTAGCCTTGCTGCTTGCCGTGCCACTTGGCATTGGAGCGGCGATATATCTGGTTGAATACACCGGCCGTGGCAATAAGCTGGTGGGTTTGGTGCGTGTCACGGCCGAGACGTTGTCTGGCATCCCATCGATAGTCTATGGTCTCTTTGGCCTGCTGTTCTTTGTGACTGTCCTCGGTTGGCGCATGTCGCTTTTAGCCGGAGCGTTCACTGTGGCCATCATGATATTGCCACTGATTATGCGCACGGCTGAAGAGGCGCTGAAGGCTGTACCGGATTCATACCGCGAAGGCAGCTTTGGTCTGGGAGCCGGACGGTTGCGCACAGTGTTCCGCGTTCTGCTTCCCTCGGCGATACCTGGCATCTTGGCTGGCGTTATCTTGGCGATTGGCCGTGTAGTTGGTGAAAGCGCGGCGCTCATCTACACTGCTGGTACGGTGACGGCAATCCCCTCTAGCGTGTTCGACTCCACGCGAACTCTTTCTGTGCATATGTATGTCTTAGCCAGCGAGGGTCTCCATATTGATAAAACCTACGCTACAGCTGTTATCTTGTTGCTACTTGTTGTGCTGATCAACGCGGGCTCGGCGGCTGTTGCCAAACGACTTACGAAGGGAGCAGGTCGTGACTGATGCACTATTAGATACAAGCGGCAGCCTGTCTATCAGGGATTTGAATCTCTATTACGATGATTTCCAGGCCTTGAAGAACATCAGCCTTGATATCAAGCCCAAGCAGATCACTGCCTTCATCGGCCCATCTGGTTGCGGTAAAACCACGATGCTCAAAACCCTCAACCGCATGAATGACCTTGTTGAGGGTTGCAAGATCACCGGTGAGGTCCTGTTAGACGGAAAGAGCATCTTCAATGGCATGGATGTGAATCTGCTGCGCAAGCGGGTAGGGATGGTGTTCCAAAAACCCAATCCCTTTCCCATGAGTGTCTATGACAACGTTGCTTTTGGTCCTCGCACGCATGGTGTAAAAAAGAAATCGCAGCTGGATGAAATCGTAGAGAAATCACTCCGGGATGCGGCGATATTCGAAGAGTTGAAGGATCGCCTCAAGCGCAACGCGCTGGGTTTGTCGGGAGGTCAGCAACAGCGGCTCTGCATTGCTCGAGCTTTAGCCGTGGAGCCGGAGATACTACTGATGGACGAGCCCACCTCGGCGCTTGATCCCATCTCTACCGCCAAGATCGAGGATCTCGCCATAGAGCTCAAGCAGAATTACACTATCGTCATCGTCACCCATAA
>JAAYYH010000229.1 GCA_012515495.1 Coriobacteriaceae bacterium
ACCTTTTCAAATGATGGCGAACTGCTTATTTCAAATAGAATTGATTCTGGGCAAAGAGAAAAACTTGCACTCATACAACCTGTAAGGCTGAATATGAGTGCAAAAGGGAAAGCATATATGGACTGGCACAGAAATACCGTCTTCAAGAGTGAATAGTTATCAAGCACCGGATTATGACTCTTGGCTTATTGTCATAATTGGCATCGAAAATTGCAAGCTACTGCTTGATTGCAGATGGAGGTTGGATCATGGCAACTCAAAACAACTGGATATTTCAGGCTAACCCGAAGTACTATAACATCATCGAGGCCGTGAACAATCTAGATCAGATCCCTTGGACGGTCAACCAGTAAAGAATACTGGATCGATGAGTCATCAAAGGTCACCTATTGGAGTCAAAGGCTCCGGAGTTTCCTACATGATTCACATTAAGAACGTCTTTCACATGCTATCCTATGCCTTTCGCGTGCTTCAGGAGAAAGGCTATCAGGATATTGCCGCCGAGGACTTCGAGCACATCGAAGACCTTTTCGCTGCTATTCTCATCATCGGGATCACCGGTCAAATCAAACGCGGTCTTTACCGAGAATACGAAAATAAGGAGGAGATTCTGAAGACGCCTCGCGGGAAGATTGAAATTTCTGCGTCGATCAAAGAGAATACCTGGCAGCTGAGGCGAGTTGTCTGTCATCGTGATGAGTTCACGGAAAACACATATATGAATCGAATTTTAAAGACTGCCGTGTTACTCCTACTCCGCTCTAACGCAGTCAAGAGAGAGCGACGTGCATGTCTGAGAAACCAAATGGGCTATTTGGGGAGCATCGAGGTGCTAAATCCGATATTCATCGACTGGCAATCCTTGAGATATCACCGCAATAATGCAACGTATCGAATGCTGATGAATATCTGCCGTTTTGTCATCCAAGGGATGCTTCTCACAACTGAATCCGGTGACAAGAAGGTCTCCGATTTCGTGGATGACCAGAAAATGTACCGTCTTTATGAGCGGTTTGTCCTTGAATTCTATCGCTTGCACTTTCCTCAATTGGGAGCAGCCTCGTCTCAAATTGAATGGAACATCGATGATGGGTTCGATGATTTCCTACCTGTCATGAAGTCGGACATCATGCTGTCGTATCAGGGCAAGACTCTCATTATTGACACAAAGTACTATAGTCAGACCATGCAGTACAATCCACTTTTCGACTCGAGATCGATTATATCCCAGAACCTGTATCAGATTTTCACCTATGTTAAGAACAAGGACCCTTACGCGTCTGGCGACGTCAGTGGACTTTTACTATATGCGAAGACGGATGAAGCATTGACGCCAGATGCTGATTACGCATTCGGTGGCAACCGAATCAGTGTCAAGACATTGGACTTGGGACAGGATTGGCAGGGTATTGTTGAGCAGCTAAATTTAATTGGTGCTGGACTGGTTGATTAATGGATCGTATCAAAACACACAGGGCGGAAGGCTTGATACTGAATCAAGTAAGGGTATTATAAGCTCACATTAATAGTCTAT
>JAAYYH010000230.1 GCA_012515495.1 Coriobacteriaceae bacterium
ACAATCGCAGCAATCGCAGTCAGTTGGGTCTGGAGCCGCCGCAACCGCCGACGAAGGATATAGCCAAGGTGACGCGGCAATCGCGGAGCTGTTTGAGACTAAGGCGCAAAGCACGATGGTCAAAGGTAGTGGCCACGTGCTGCGCCTGCTCAGTGATGATAACGATGGGAGCCGTCATCAGCGCTTCATCATCGAGTTGGCTAGCGGCCACACTTTGTTGATCGCCCACAATATCGACTTGGCACCGCGCGTTGAGCCTTTGACGGTGGGCGACACCGTGACCTTCTTTGGCGAGTACGAATACAGCGAAGAGGGTGGCACCGTCCACTGGACTCATAAAGACCCTCAAAAGCAGCACGTCGCCGGCTACATCGAGGTGAACGGAAAGCGCTTCCAGTGAAGGCAAGCGCTTTCCGTATTTAGAAGTTCACCAATGAGCGAAAGAGCGATGAGCATCGTTAATTATTCGGTCTTTTACCTATCCGGTTTTGACCATCGTGAAGTCGACAGATATCTCACTGTTCAAGTCCCCCGTATCTGAGACGTAGAGCCTTCCGGTTGCTCGCAGTGGATCCGAGGTCGTATCGAAGACGATGGTGGTGTCTCCCCATTGCCACCAATTGGAAGCGAATGGATCGTCGGATACTCGGATGTCTCTACCAACAAAGGTCTTACTGGCCTCGTTGTAGGTACCGGTGAGTATGGTTCCGGTACTGTTGGCGAAGGTGATCTTCATGGAGGTACCATTCTGTTCCACCTTGGCTTGGAAATCCTTGATTGGATCGGTGCTCTCCCATAACGTTGCTGTTCCAGAGGCGCTATACGTTCCCACAACATCGGCTTGCGGACTGAGCGTCATATAGGCGCAGGCGCCGTTATCCAAACGACTGACGCGCACAAAGACCTCGTCCTTGTCCAGTGAGATCTCCCATGTAGCATCTCCGCCAACCGCTACAGACTGAGTTGTGTCCCCCGTTAGGCTGTGTTGCCCGTTGACCTCCAACTTCACTTCTGCGCCACTACCTAAGGATGCTGATATATGAGCCGACAGCAGATAATCCGTACCGCTTCCCTTGGCGCTCAGTGTGATAGTGCTGATATCGAGAAGTTGCTGCATATTGAATGGGGGAAGATCCTGCTTCTCACGCATATCGTTGATTGTCTGCAGTACGGCTTGGTCAACCCTGAGAACGCCCGCGCCCATGCCTTCTGGTATGGGGATGGATTGGTTGCCTGTTGTGACTCCAGGGGCAGCAGTCTTCACCAGTATCTCTTTGATCTGCTCGGCATTAAGCTCTGGATTGATCGATTGGATCAAAGCGATAGCCGAGGTGACCTGAGGGGCTGAGAAGCTCGTGCCGTTCGACTTGATCGGTTGTCCATTCTCATCAGTGCCCACCACCATCTGCACACCTGGCGCAGAGAGCGTGACTTCTCCGCCCTCGGTTGCCTTGCAGGAGAAATCGGCGCGAGAGCCGTCGTTCTTGATGGCTCCCACTGTGATCACGTTGGGCAATTTCAACCCAGCCGGACAATCATTCTTTCCATTGAGCAAGCCTTGGGTGCCATCTGCATTGCCTGCGTTGCCCGCGCTGGCAACAAACATCACTCCAGGTTTTGTTTCCTGCATCTTCTTGAAGAATTTCTCGTAGGCTTTCGCGATAGGCTCATAAGCATCCCTTGGTGGCTTGAAGTTGAAAGAGCAGTTGATTACCGTTGCTCCGTCATCTACCATCTTCTTAAGGTAGATCAAGGTTTTGTCGGTATAGGCTACACCGTTTGCTGGGTCAACGAACTGCGTCAGATCCTCTGAATCGGCCTGCGTAGGTGTGAACTGCGGATTAGCATCGAAGTTGTTCTTCACATCGATGCTGAGGTTCTCTCCCAACACGCTGGCAACACCAACCATACCGCTATTATCAGCATCCGCGCCGATCACGTGAGCGACTCGTGTCCCGTGCGTGAATCCGCCACTCACTATCTGATTGTTCTTCTTCGCGGGATCATCTGTGGTGTCTCCCGAGAGCTTGACCTTTCCGCCAAATTCATCCGAGCCTGTGTAGAATGCTTCATCGAGGACACCAACGTTGACTTTATTCAGCTCGACTCCGCTACCCTTGAGGATCTTCCAGGCGTTCTCCATGCCGATGAGGTTGTAGTGAGAATTTGCGGGATCGGCGAATGCGGGGTCCTTAAGTGGAGTGCATGCTGTTCCGGCTGAGTCTGATCCAAAGTATGGCACGTTGGGGAAAACCGTCTCAACGCCGTCGATCGCGGCGAGAGCGTCTAAGGTGGCATTGAGTTCAGCTTCGGTTGTATTGGCAGTTTCAACTTGATAGAGGTTGATGAACTCCAGCTCGCCAACTACAGCACCGCTGATATCCTGAATGATCTCCTCTGCAGCCGATTTATCGACATCATCCCTGAACACGATGATGACCTGATTGGCGGGTACATCGCCCCATTTCTCGGTTGCGATGATGGAGCTGGGGTCGGGATCTTTGTAGGTTGCGATTCCCTGATCGACAGGGCCAGCAGCTTGATCGGATGGCTGGGAGCAGCCAAATCCGCAAGCCGTAAGCGCGAAAAGCATGAACGCGGCTAGAAGGTAGAACACTATTCTTTTCATCATTGCCTCCCCTTGAGCAGATATGGTTGCCTGGTGCACCCTTGCGCCAATCCCCTCGAATGCCACATACTTTCTGTGTACTTGTAAGACAAATACTATCACGTAGTGCAGAAGCAGCACTATCGTCATTGGTAAGCGATGAGATTATTCGCGATCAGAACATGCAGCTATCGGCACAAAGTAGTGCCGAAATCAGGATATGCCGACATCAGGAGAACTCATGAACGCAGTCACATTTGAAGACGCCCTGCTCGAAGAAACCATCTCTTTTATGGGCGATAGTACTAGTATCGAGCAGCATGAGGACGAAGAAATAAAAGTGACCGAGTCCCTGTTCTTTCCAGGGTGCTCATTTCTCAACAGCTCCATTGAGCTGATGGAAGAGGTCTATCTAACATTGCGGTCTGACCATCAGGCTGATGGTATCACGCTGCTGTGTTGCGAGAAGCCACTCGATTACAAAAGTGGTATGCAAGAAATCAAGGAGGCATTTTCAAAGAGATTCAGAGAGAGCCTGATCAGTCATGGCGTCAAGCGAATCATCACTGCTTGTCCAAACTGCTTCTATGAATTGGGCAAAGTGTGCTCTCAAGATGCGCAGACCAAGGAGATAGAGATCTGTGGTTTACCGCACGTGCTTTTCGATTGTGGCCACATTGTTCCTGCCTCTGTGTCCGAATCGCTTTTTCCAATCGCCGTTCACGATGCCTGCTCAGATAGAAGTTCTGGCTATTACGCGGATTCAGTGCGGAGGCTGTTCTCAGCTGAACATCTAACCGAGCTTGAGCACAGTAGGGGCAGATCCACCTGTTGCGGGTCTATCCCGCGAGCAGCAGGTAAACAAGATCTTGCCGCAAAAGACGCGAGAACGATTTTTACAGAGGCAAAACAGGCTGAGGCAAACGCTCTTGTTACCACCTGTATGAGCTGTTCGCGCTTGCTTGTGAAATCGAAGGCAGGTGCCAAAAGCGACACAAGCGTTTATCACTACCTGGAGTTAGTGTACGGGAGGAGGGTTGACTGGAAGGCAACTCCAGAACACCTGATCCTACGCTTTCGGTATCAAGGCTTATTTAATTTAGACTAAGCAATAGGCCAAATTGTATCCCCAGAGGATTCGAGCGTGTTGCTGGCTATTTCCTGCTAGCTTTCAATAGGTCCTTCATGCCGTCATCAAGGACATCGCTGAACCCTTCGCTGAAGCTCGATGGCACAACGATGGTCCCGCCTGTCTCACGCACGCTCTCATAAAGCAGATGCATGGCTCTAAGCCGCAACGCTGAGTCGTTATCGGCATAGATCCTGCCCATGGTATCCATCATCTCGCAGATATCCTGCTCGGCTTCCATCAGGATGATACGAGCCTTCTTGCGCTGTTCGGCCTGTGCCTCAAGTGACATCACATCCTGGAGCTCTTTGGGCAGCAAGATATCGCGCACTTCGACCGACAGTATCGTGATACCCCATTTCGCTACCTTCTCCTCAAGTACTCGTTTGAGTTCTCGGTCCAGTTGCTCGCGCCTGATGGCTACCTCGGCTGCCCCAGCACGGCCAATAGCGTCGCGAAGAGCCGATTGCGCAGCTAGTTCGACAGCTTTTGTGAAGTTGTTCACCTCTGTGCAGGCTGCCTTCGCATCCCAGACCATCCAAAACAACACGGCATTGACGTTGAGAGGCACCAGATCGGCAGTGAGTGTTTCCTCGGCACCAAAGGCAGTCACACGCACACGACTGTCTACACGCATCGTATTGCTTTCGATAATGGGGATGGTCCAAAACAGCCCAGGACCTGAAACCCTGTTGAACTTGCCAAAGCGCAGCACAACCACTTTTTCCCACTGTTGGGCGATATGGATTGATAGTGTGACCAGTATGGCTATGATCAGAGCGGCCGCTACAGGCGCAAGAAGACTATCTTTTGCGAATAACTGACCTACACCCAATGCTAAGCTGAATGAAAGTGCGAAGATCACAGCTGAGAAGAGCACCACACCAACATTGGAAGCTTGTTCTCCCGCCAGCTCAGTGCGGGCCTCTGCTATGACAGCAAGCGAGCGTCTTCTTGCTGTAGCGCCGCGTGATGCGTAATCTGACATGTCATGTCCCGCACCCACAGCTGAGTCTCTATTCCCGGTGCCATGTCTGCCGATGTTCACAGTATCACGCTCCTGTTCGTGAGTTGCCGGTCTTGCCAATAAGCTTAGGGTTCATATCCAGTCGTACCACCCGACTCGACGTCCCAACATCCGATTCGGATGGATTGCCATCTTCTTGCTTGTAGCGCTTGATCTTCCGTGTCATGCGTACCATGATGTCATCGTAAGAAAGACCCAATTCGCGACAAGCGCCGATACAGTCCTCCATGATGGTTTCGACTTCTTGGATCGATTCTTTGTCGATATCGTCGCTGAGGCTACGGACAAAAGCCCCTCGCCCTCTTGTGGATTCAATATAACCATCGCCCGCAAGGCTCAGATAGGCCTTGTTGACCGTGTTGTAGTTGATGGACATCTCGGACGCGAGACCCCGCACCGTGGGCAGTTGGTCTCCCGGCTTGAAGTATCCGGATTCAATCAGGTACACGAGTCTCTGACGAAGTTGCACCCATAAGGGCACATCAGATGTTTGATCGGCTTCGAAAGGTAACATGCTACATCACTCCAACCGCGTTGAGCGCAGGGTGTATTCCCGCCTCCACGATACAGTACCGCATAATAAAGCCTCCAACCAGCACGCAAACAGCCATGACCAACGGAGCGCTCGTCATCTTCCCACCCACAACGACATCGACACCTTTCCTGGCGATGATGATGTCGCCAACAAACGGAGCAAAAAGTCCCGTAGCGACAAATCCGCCCCAGAAGAGCCAGGCGTTCACACCAATCAGCAACTCGCGTACCGAGACTAATGCCGCGATATCGGTGCTGGTTAGTTCAGTGAGAACAGCGGCTGTTCCTGACAGAGTAACGTCCATACCAATAGATCCCAGCGGGTCATCACCAAGAAGAATACCAGCATTCACACCGCGTGTTGAAGCTGTAACGAACAGCACTAGCACAACTGCTTCAAGCGCGATGATTATCGCGTCAATCGACACAAGGTTGGTCAATGCTTTCGTGAACAGCTGTTGCGCGCCAGTAATGCGTGCGACTATGAGCACCAAAGCGGCACCACAAGAAATCGAGGATAGCACAAACAACACCGGGAGCCAGGGATTAGACCAAAGTGGCACAGAGCGCAGCGATTCAAGCAACAATCCGGTATATAACATGACAACAAAGGCTATTCCAGCTGCGATCAGCTCAAGTACTCTCAGCAACCAAATACTGCTGTGGCTCAGCGTACCTGACCAGTGAAGTAATAATGTGCTTGAAGCCAGGATGCAGGCCAGAAGCGCATATGCCCCGATTGTGATATACGATGGCGTCGGGCTGATGGCGAACAAGATAATCCTGTCGAGATGTCCAAGATCCAA
>JAAYYH010000027.1 GCA_012515495.1 Coriobacteriaceae bacterium
CCTTGGTGATGTTGATTGTGGGGATGGGAAAGGTGAAGACGCGCCCTTTGGCATCGCCTTCCATCATCACGTCACAGAACGCGCGATTGAACAGATCCATCTCTGTCTGGAAATCACCGTAGGTATCGGGCATTAGCAGTCCACCAACAACAACGCTTTGATCTTTGAGGGTACGCGGCGGTACGATATCGAATGTCAGGTTTGAGAACGGGCATTGGAAGCCCACGCGTGTTGGTACGTTGAGGTTGAAGATGAACTCCTGCAGTGCCTGTTTGACAGCCTTGTAGTCCATGGAATCGTAACGGATGAAAGGGGCACAGTAGGTGTCGAAAGAAGACCAAGCCTGTGCTCCTGCGCTCTCACCTTGCGTGGTGAAGGTTGAGTTGACTATCTGACCCAAAAAGGCTCGTAAGTGCTTGGCTGGGCGGGATTCGACTTTGCCGGGCACACCGCCAAAGCCGTTCATCAGCAGCTGCCACAGATCCCATCCGGCGCAATAAGGACCGAAGAAGCCCAAGTCGTGGATATGCAGGTCTCCGTTGAGATGGGCATTACGAACATCGTCAGGATAGACTTCATGCAGCCAGAAATTCTTGGTGAAGGCCTCGCGCACATAGTTATTGAGACCATTGATCGACTTTTGGGTATTGGCATTCTCGCTTATCTGCCAGTCCTTATCATCCAGGTATTCACCAAACATGTTGATAGTCGCGCCGATTAGAGCGTTCGATTCGCGTGCTGAACGCCGTTTCTCACGGTAGAGGATGAAGGCTTTGGCGGTTTTCGCGTGACCAGCCTCGATGAGCACCTTCTCAACGATATCCTGGATGCCTTCAACATCGGCGATACCATCCGGGTATCGTGCTTCGGCAGCTCGCACAACCTGATCGCCGAGTTTCTCGGCGATATCGAAGTCATCACCACCAACCGAACAGGCAGCTTTAAAGATTGCGAGGACGATTTTCTCCTGTTTAAAGGGAACAGCAATCCGATCTCTTTTTAGGATTTGTGTCAGTGGCATTTTTTCGTCTCCCATAATCCAGGCTAACAACATATTGTGTTTAAGCAACGTTTAACATACAACCTACAGTAGTATCCTGCTAAGTACTTGTCAAGAGCCATTCACCGAGCAGATGCTGTAAAGGGCAAGAAATGTTCTATAGAAGATAACATATGCTAGAATCAGGAGAATCAGGCCATGAGCATAAGCCCGTGAATCTCACATAATCTATGTGTATACAGACGCCTTGTCGCCCTTTATTATATATGTTGGAGAGGCGCACTCTCCATCTGTAAGGGTTCAAAGACAAGGAGGAACCAGTATGGAAGAGAAGTGGGAAAAGTCGCAGCAGGGATTGTCTCGAAGGACGTTCTTGCAGGTTGCGGCGGCGGGTGCGGTTGGTGCAGCTGCGGTTGGTGCGCTGAGCGCTTGTTCACCAAGCGGAGGAGGTTCCACAGGTGGTGGCACCAGCGGTGGTGGTACTGCGGCACCCAGCGGTCCATCCAAAGAACTGATAAAGGGTCTCCCTGCAATCGAGCAAGTCAAGGTCGAAGAGACACTGGAATGTGATGTATTGGTCATCGGCGGTGGCGCATCAGGTTGTTGTACAGCGTTGCGTGCGGCCGAAGAGGGAGCAAAAGTCATTCTCGTCGAGAAGATGTCTGTACTAGGTGGTTGTTACAATCTGTCTTGGGCAACCTGCACGGTCAATTCTAAATATGCTCCAGATGATCCAA
>JAAYYH010000231.1 GCA_012515495.1 Coriobacteriaceae bacterium
GGCTATACCGCAGATAGGATTCATTCATCGCGGTTTGGAGAAGCTGGTTCAGAAGAAGGATTTCATGCAGTTCGTTGCGGTTACCGAGCGCATCTGCGGCATTTGCGCGTTTGGACACAGTATGGGCTATTCGGAGACGATAGAGATACTGATGGGGTTGGAGATTCCAAAGCGGGCACAATATCTCAGAGTCATTTGGCATGAATTATCGAGGATCCACAGCCATCTTCTTTGGTTGGGACTACTGGCCGACGGCTTTGGTTATGAGAACCTGTTCATGCAGTGTTGGCGTCTGCGTGAGAATATCCTTGGGATATTTGAGAAGACGACGGGTGGCCGCGTGATATTCTCAGCCTGCAATGTCGGCGGTGTCACGCAGGATATCGAGGACGGTGACCTCAAAGGAATCGTTATTATCTTGGAAGGTATGCGCTCAGAATATCAGGAACTGTTGAGGACGTTCCTGTATGACAATTCGGTAAAGAACCGGCTTTCCGGCATAGGGTATATCTCGAAGCAGGACGCCGAGAGTCTGTGCCTTGCAGGTCCTTTCGCGCGCGCATCCGGTTTGGTAGAGGACTGTCGTTTGGACGGGTATGGCGGCTATGGTGATCTTGCGGCCTTTGAGCCTGTCTTGTCTGAAGAAGGAGATGGCCACGCACGCTGTGAGGTCAGAGCTCGAGAAGTGTATCAATCCATGGACATCATCGCTGAGATGATCTCGAAAATCCCTGATACACCTGTCTCCTTGCAGGTCAAAGGTCTGCCTGAGGCAGGAACAGCTGCTGTTCATCATGTTGAACAGCCACGTGGTGAGAGCTTCTACTATGCTAAAGGCAATGGGACAAAATTCCTCAGCCGCTTCAGGATCCGCACACCAACATCACATAATATCGGCGGAATGACAAAGATCCTGCAAGGGTGTGACTTAGCCGATGTGGCTTTGAACATTCTCACTATCGATCCGTGCATCAGTTGCACAGAAAGGTAAGGAAAGACAATGGGGAGCTTTATGCTGACAAAGATGTCTTTCAGGAATCTGTTCAAAAAACCGGTTACGCGGATGTATCCGATTGAGGCACCGGTATACACCAGCAGATCCAAGGGGCATGTAGTTAACGATATCCAAGAGTGTATACTGTGCGGGATATGTGAGAAACGTTGTCCAACCGGAGCGATAGTCGTTGATAAACCAGCAGAGACCTGGACCATCAATCCTTTTGCCTGTATCCAATGCATGTTCTGCGTCAGAGCTTGTCCAAAAAGCTGCCTGACTATGGAGCACGACTACACTCCGCCCAGCACCTCTATGTACACACATTCCGACAAGAAACCTGAGCTGACTGAACAGGAGATGGCCGAGAAGCTTGCGCGCGACAAAGAGAAAGCTGAACGTATCGCCGCAGCAAAAGCCGCGAAGCAGGCAAAGGATGAACAAGCAGAAAGTGGCGATGAATAGGGGTGTCTACCTCAGAGACACGCGGGAATCACACGTGGAGTGACAGCGATAAGGTATACTGATTCCAATCTGTAAACCCGCTGCGTAAAGTATGAGGACAGAATTGGACACCAAGGTCAGCCATAGGATATTCACGATACCCAACCTGCTCTCGCTCATACGTCTTATCTTGGTACCGGTGTTTTTTGTGCTCTTCGTAGTAGAGCATAACGATCTGTTGGCCTTCATCGTCTTCATGGTTGCTGCGGCAACCGACTGGATTGACGGGCTGGTAGCGCGAGCGACAAACAGCGTATCGCGTCTTGGGCAGATGATCGATCCACTTATCGATCGGGTTTTAATCTTCGTAGGCGTGATCTCTGTATATCTAGTTGGTAGGGTCCCATTGTGGATTGTATTGATCTTGGTTCTTCGCGATGGGGTGATGCTTTTGCTGACCATCCACATACGCAGGCGGTACAATCGCGATTTCAAGGTCATTTTCCTCGGAAAACTGACCACAGCGGTACTAATGACGGGGTTTTGTGGTTTGGTGCTATATTGGCCGGTGATCGCAGGTGCAAGAATAATAGAATCTGATCTCCTGCCTGGCTGGGGGACGGCTGTTGCTCCCCTGGGAATCTGGTTTATCTATCTTGGCGTGATAATCTCGCTTATCACTGCGGGTATCTACCTTTATAAAGGAACTCGGGAAGATGATGGATTACAGAGGGAAAAGGCCGGAAAATGAGCGATTCCAGCGGTAATCTCTATCCGAAAGGTAACCCGAATCGAGGCTCACATCATTCCGATGGAGGAAGATCATCGCGCTCCCATCGCTTAAATAATCGTTCTGATGATAGTATTTTTGGTCGACAGCGACCGGTTTCCAATCGCCGGTCATCATCGTCGACTCGAAGAAGAGACACTGATTCCAAACGATCGTCTTCTCTGGATGGAAAAGCCGAGACCGTCAACTCGGACTTGGCGAAAAGTAACTGGAAGACAGTACCTCGGCATTATAATTACCGCAAGCGACCAGTCAAAGCTGCGGCACTCGCTGAGGTGACCCCGCCGTCTGGACGGCGAAGTAGGGAAGATACGCAAAGAGCGCTGCAGAAGGTGAATGCCCAGGCAGAGCGCCGTGCGGGCAAGAAGCCATCGAAACGATCACAGATCCTTGAAGTGCTCTCAGCGTTCATCGGATTATTTGATACACCGTTGAAACGCAGCATTGGACTAGCGGTTTTAGTGATCGCGCTGCTGATAACCGGTTTCAGCGTAGTGGACGGCATCGCCAATTTTGGCAAGGTCCATAATGCCGTTGCTGTTGCTGGAGTTGATCTGGGCAACCTATCAAAGGATCAGGCTGCTCAGAAACTGGAGCAGTACGTCAATCCGGTTATAACGGGTAAGCCTGTCGATCTTTTCGCTGATGATCAAGCGAAGCAAGACGGCGTGAATGAAGAGACCCAAACAATCAAAGGCGGCGCCACAACGTATAGCGCTGATGATCAAGCGCAAGTGGGATCCCATTCATGGCGGTTATCGGCTGCTACTGTAGGTGCCTTCATCGATGGCGATCAACTGGTTGCGGAAGCGTACGGAGTCGGCAGGGGGGCGGATTTTCTACCTGGTCGTTTAGCAGCTACGTTCTTCGGTGTCGATTTGAACGGACGATTGACCTATGATGAGGCGCAGATAGAAGCTCTTGAGAAACTATTGACTAATTCGATAGGCACGCCGATGAGGAATGCCGATATCGCTTTTACGGCTGGCAACTTCAATGTTGTTCAGGGTAATGACGGTTACAGCGTTGACCATCAAAGCTTCATCACTCTATTGGATCAGGCATTCCTCGGAGAGGAACGCAGCGTTGTCATCCCCATGGCTGCCGAGCCTATGGTCATCGACAGCGAGAAAGCGGCTGTGGCTGCTCAGCTGGCTCAAGAAGCGATTGATTCCCCGATAGCCATGGTCTATGAAGACGGTGGAGAGTCATGGGAGCTGTCCAGCAATACATTGGGATCATGGATCTCCACCTCGATAATCGGTGAAGGTTCTGATGCAGGATTGGTACCACGAATCGACCCTCAAAAAGTCAAGGAAGGGATGGGCGCCATTATCGGTGATCTTAATCCCGGAATCCCCCCGATCAATGCTCGCTTCAAGGTCGTCGAGGGAGAGCTGACTATCATACCTGGAGAAGCGGGTACAGGAATCGATTTCAATAATGTGGCCGATGACCTCAATGGGATCTTGTTCGGTGATAGTAACGCAATCCGCAAGATCAGCCTCTCGATATCAACACTACAGCCAGAACTGACTACCGATATGGCACAGGCGATGAATATCGAAGACAAGATCGCCAGCTTCTCAACCGAATTCCCTTATGCCAGTAATGCGCGTATAACCAACATCCAATTAGTATCCGATCTGTTGAATAACTCTCTTATTGCTCCGGGTGAGGTGTGGTCATTCAACGAAACGGCGGGAGAGTGTACCGCGGATCGTGGTTTCCAGGAAGCTAAGGCCATTGTGGGAGATGAGTATGTCGATGAGATCGGTGGTGGCATCTGTCAGGTCGCAACCACTATCTATGTCACAACTTTTAATGCTGGCTTCCCAATTATGGAGCGAACCAATCACTCCCAATATATCGCCTCATATCCCGACGGTCTCGACGCGGCAGTATCATGGCCGAATCTGGATTTCAAGTTCCAAAATGACACCCTTGACCCTTTGCTTCTGACCCTGGAATACACCGACAGTTCAGTTACCGCTACACTTTGGGGTACCAATCCCGGTTATACCGTAGAGCTCGATAAGAGCGAATGGATGGAAGGAGATAGCTTCCAGACTCGTGAAGTGAAAAGTCCAGATTTGGCGGTAGGTGAGAAGAAGGTTAAGACCAAGGGCAAGAATGGTAAAGTGATCAAAGTAACTCGCTATGTCTACGATAAGAACGGTGAGTTGATCCGTGATGCTACATTCAGGTCAGCCTATGAACCAGTGGATGAGGTCGTCGAGATCGGTACGAAGAAACTCGAATAAGCGATAATCTGATGCAACAGGATGGGGACCGCTCAAAGGCTGTATCGGTATCAAAATATGTTGAATAGGAAAAGCTGGCACCGAAAACGAGGAGGAAAAGCGTGAGTATCGATAACAGCACTGGCATAATGAACGATAAGTGCTGGGAAGAGAAGTACTATCAGCCAGAGATCGAGAAAATGGGGCGAGAGGAGATTGATCGACTCCAGCTGCAGCGTCTCAAGGCTGTTGCAGAGCATTGTTACCGCAACATCCCATTCTATCGTCAGGCGTTTGATTCAGTTGGATTCAAACCAGAGATGATCGAGTCTCTGCATGATCTACAGAAGATGCCCTTTACGCTCAAACAGGATATGCGCGATGCTTATCCCTTTAAGCTGTTTGCTGTCGATGTCAGCAATGCTGCGCGCATCCATGCTTCATCAGGTACAACAGGCAGCGCAACGGTGGTTGGATACACCACGGCGGATCTTGAGAACTGGGGCGACTGTTTTGCTCGTGCTATAGCGCTTGTTGGTGGAGACGGTTCTTCGATTATGCAGGTAGCCTATGGCTACGGTTTGTTCACCGGTGGGTTGGGAGCGCATGAAGGCGGTATTCGCATCGGTGCGACCATCATCCCGATGTCGTCGGGAAACACCAAACGCCAGGTGCAGATGCTCAAAGATATGGGTAGTGACATCTTGGCCTGTACTCCTTCCTATGCGATGCTGATTGCCGATACTGCTATCGAGATGGGCTTTGATCCAGCTAATGATTTCAAGGTATCTGCCGCAATCCTCGGTGCTGAACCCTGCTCGGAGGGTATGCGGCAGGAAATCGAGCGCAAGTTGGGAGTAACCGTTGTCGATATCTATGGCCTCTCCGAGGTGATGGGTCCCGGTGTCTCCTGTGAATGCCGCTATCAGAACGGTCTGCATGTCGCCGAGGACCATTTCATCATTGAGATCGTCGATCCGGACACACTCGAGCCAGTCGCAGATGGCGAATGGGGTGAGGTGGTGTTCACAACACTGACAAAGGAATGCTCGCCGTTGATACGTTATCGCACACGGGACATCTCACGCATCATTTTAGGAGAATGTGCCTGTGGTCGAACGCATCGTCGTATGGATCGCATCTCCGGTCGCAGTGACGATATGTTGATAGTCCGCGGAGTCAATGTCTTTCCGAGTCAGATCCAACAGGTAATCGCCGGTTTCTCCGAGGTGACATCGTATTATCAGATCATCCTTACCAGCAAGGGTCCATTGGACCAGGTGACACTGATGGTTGAGACCGTACCGGAATTCAGCTTCGATGAGGTTCGCAGAATAGAGGACCTGCAAAGACGCATTGTGGCAGAATTGAAAAGCAATCTGCAGATCAGTGTCGATGTCAAGATCGTCGAGCCGAAGTCGATAGAACGTAGCGAAGGAAAGGCTAAGCGTGTCATCGATCTGAGGAAGGCTGGTGAATAACATGATCGATCAAGTAACCGTCTTTTTGGAGAACAAGAAAGGCAGACTGGCTGCCCTGTGCAGGGCATTGGGTGACGCAGGGGTATCGATGCACGCCATGACTGTTGCTGATACCACCGACTATGGGATTGTCAGGATAATCTCGGATTCGCCTGACAAAGCTCGTGAGACGCTGATGGAAGCAGGCTTTAGAGTCACTTTAACCAAGGTCTTCGCGATTGCGGTCCCTAACAGGGCAGGTGCTTTGGCTGACTTGCTTGAGGCGCTTGACAGGGCAGAGGTCAATGTCGAATATGCCTATTGCTTCGCAATCGAGGGCGATATGGCTATCGATGTCTTGCGCATAGAAGGCGATTGCAACATCAAAGAGACGATAGAGGCAGCTGGATTTAGATTACTGGAGGCCCACGAGATCTATGCATAGGCACCAAGAATCGCTCTGTCTGGTTCTTAGGACGTTTCTGGCTTGCTCCTGTGCGCTAATCTTGATCTCAGGTGCGGCGCTTGCCCCGATGCGGTTTGCCTACGCGGACGTTCGCCAAACTGATGCTATCAACGGCACAGAGCTGATTGGTCTGACTGTTGAACACGATTCACCGGATATCATTGCCGAGTATGCCGCCATCTGTACCGAGGATGGGATGATGCTCTGGGAACGTGATGTCCATACAGCAGTGCCGATGGCCTCCATTACCAAGATCATGACTGCTTTGACCGCAGTTGACTCGGTCGATCTGGAGACTGAGATGACAGTTAGCAGTAATGCGGCAGCGGTTGGTGGCTCTACTGCCGAATTGCGGGCTGGTTATACAACTACGTTGCAGACACTGCTCTACGGTTTGATGATACCTTCGGGAAACGATGCTGCCGTGGCTATCGCGGAGAACATAGCAGGGGATGAACAGAGCTATGTCGAGTTGATGAATCAGAAGGCAACCGAATTGGGGCTTGAATCAACGCACTTCAGCAACGTCAGTGGTATCGAGGATACGGATAACTACACGACGGTCTCTGACTGCCTGAAACTGACTCGTGTCGCTATGTCTGATCTGACTTTCAGGCAGATAGTCAAAACCCAGGAAACGACAGTGACCATCGGTGGCGTCGAAACGGTCTATACGTCAACGAACCTGCTGCTGGAGACCATGGAGGGGGCTACGGGAGTCAAGACCGGCTTCACCGATGCTGCCGGGTACTGTCTGGTTGGAAGCGCGTATAGAAACGGAATCGAGCTCTATGCAGTGATTTTACGTAGTAGCGATGAGCAGAGCCGTTTTGATGACGCCACGACCTTGTTGAACTGGGGTTTCGAGCATTATCGCCCTGTAGAACTGATTAACGCGGCCGTACCGGTTGGAACGGTAGCCTTGACGGATTGGATCGATAAGTCTGTGGAGGTGTTCGCTTCCGGTCCGGTCATTGTCGATCTGTTCGATTATGATGGTACCATCACCCAAGAGGTCCAGCTGTCTGATCACGAAGGTAGTATCAGTAAAGGCGAATCGGTGGGTTCAATCGTCTGGAGTCAAGGTGGCGAGGTAGTGGCAAGTATCGATATTGTGGCTGCTCGCGATGTAGCAAAACCCGATTTCTTGCAGGGATTGGGCATCGCTTGGGAGCGCTTCTGGGGTGGATTCAAGGACCAGCCACCCCATGAGGAGAGCCAGATCTACCTTCCCAGAGAATTCTCGGTTCCAGATCCTCTGGCCGAATCCTGATCCCTCTTCCACGTTTGCCAAGGAGGATATCCAATGCGAACACAGTGCTTCCTGGTGCTCACAGAGCACGGGTATCTGCGAATTAGCGGGAAGCAAGCGTACTCTTTCTTGCGGACCATGACCACAGCTGATATGGCTGTATTAGCTGAGATAGGTGGCTCGATTGAGGCTTTGATCCTCTCTGGGCAAGCAGAGGTGATCGATAGGGTAACTCTGATCAGGACCGGTGAAGAGGAATACATGATGATAACCAGTCCTGCGTTACATGATGAGGTATTCGATTGGCTAAACGCGCATTCCACCCTTGCGGATGCTACCGGGCCGATTTTCACGGATATATCCCTGAGTGATGAAAGCGAGACCTTAAGCGCGTTGACGCTTTTCGGTAACGCGAGTACGGATATACTTCAGGAGCTTTCGGAAAACGCACTACTGGAAGCACCACGAATCAACGATCTGCGTTTAGTGCGTTTCGATACCGTTACAGCGATGGTCTACACACCGAAACGCGGCGACAAGAGCCTCTCTGACGCGAAAGATGAATACTGGCTTTTCTGTTCACCTTCTCAGGCAGAGGGTTTATACAATGCTCTACTCAGTTTCCCAGAAATAGAGATTATCACTGCTGATGAGTATCTGGAGTCGACTCAGAAAAACGATGTATGGACAGAAGCGGCCAAGAAGGAGGAATACTCTTATCCTGACACCTTGGATCTGATGCATCTGGTGCGACTCGGATACGATTTTGTCGGTGGTAGGGCATTGGCCGAACGACTCGGAGATAAGTCGTCATCAGCTCAGCGTCTTTCTGAACAGTGAGTAAGAGTAACCACTGGTCAACACTCAGGGACTTCTTGCCGTTATCGCAGAAACGATTAACTCCGACATGATATAGTAACCGTCAAGATCCCGTTTGGCGTTGGTGCGATGAGGTGCAGTATGAAGAACATGAGAACATGTCCGGTCTGTAAAGCGTCAGTGGCGCCAGATCAACACGAATGCAGCAGATGTGGTTTCAAACTTGTTGGACGCACCGAGGAATTCGTAAGCTTGGATACCGAAGAGGCTGTACTTGAAGCTGCTGAAGAAGTCTGTGGCAGGGCACGTCTGACTGTGACGAAGGGGCCCTTAGAGGGAGAGTCCTTCTATCTTGAGACCATGCCGGTAACAATAGGGCGCGATCCAAAATGCGATCTGTTCCTGAATAACATGACTGTGTCGCGTCAGCATGCAGTCATTGAGTGCAAGGGTCAACAGATCATCGTCCGAGATAATAACTCGTTAAACGGCACATGGGTTGATGGTCAGGTTGTCGAGGAGGCCGAGCTACAAGAAGGCAGTCTGCTGCAAATAGGCACATTCAACATGCGCTTCTCACGCTCGTAGGTACACTAAACCTGTGTTTAATACAAGCTTATCGGATGATGCTATCGCCAGCTCAGGAAATGCTGGAGATGAAATCGTATTCAGCGATGGTGACAGTCAGATAAGTTGCCGAGTCGGGTATGGATCGGATGTAATAGATCTCGTCCAACGGACAGGCTGCGACACGCCAATAATACGTTTTGTCGGATTCTTCTCCCTTGATTACCTTTGTGCCTTGAGAAAAGATATTGCCCATCGAATCCTCACCAGATTTCGAGATGGTCACATCATCACCTGTTAAACCAACCAATGATTGGATCTGGAAGATCTCGTCCTCGATGCTCTTGGCAGCCAGATTGGTGTATTTCAATTTGAAGAGTCGGCCACTATCTCCCTGCGTCAGATCCAAGATCCAAGTGCCGTTGAAGATCTTTTGGAGTTCTTCTGGAGTGTAGGCATTGAATGAGCCCTCATAGTAGCCAAGGAGGTCGTCTTCGTTAACCCCTTCAGGGATGCAGATCACCTCTGTACCCGAGGCACTGATATCTGGCGATTCGGTGATGTAGCGGGTATTCTCTGATAGGGAATATCCCTTCTCAATCAGTGATGCTTTCGCTTCCTCTGGGTTTAAAACCATCAAATCCATGACAGCGGGAGTCGTTGCGTCGATTTTACTGCGGGTTTCCGCTGCGCTCAGCGTGAA
>JAAYYH010000232.1 GCA_012515495.1 Coriobacteriaceae bacterium
ACGGGTTAGCGCATTGGCGTCATTGACGCCTGGACCTTTCCCTTGCGGGTCCAAATCAGCATCGTATTGCGCGGTATCGTTCGCGGCTGGATCAGACAAGCGGCTGAGCCGCGCGGTTGGGGCCAACAGCCTGCCCTTGCCAGGAGATGCGCCTGACAGCTTGCGTTGGTCGACATCTGAACCGTAAGCTCCCTGTAATTCTGTATCAACTCGCCTGCCAAATCCAAACGCATTGACGATGCGCTCAACCAGACCAGTGATCGAGAAGCCGATGATCACCAAACCGACGATGATGATACCCGCCAATATCACAATCGATATGCCAAATCCCACAAGCTGCAGTGTGGCCCAGGCTATTCCGGCACCAACATAGCCTCCATGAGAAGTCAGTTCCTTATCAACGAAGAGGATACTGGGATCGCCGACAGCTTGCGGGGTATTGGTTGCCAGCAAACCGAGAATGCTGATGTAGATCAAGACCAAACCCACACCCAGACGGAAAGGCGACTTGGTGAATGTCTGCTTGACGAAGAAGCTAGCCCCCCATATCAAAAGGATGAATGGCAGTACGTAAGCACCTAGCCCAAGTCCAAGGTGGAAGAAATCTGAAGTCATCCGTGTGAGGATGGCATCACCGGGTTTCAAGACAGCGATGAAGATCGCAATGGCCAGAACTGCTATCAACACACCGGCGATATCGTTCTTTATCCGGGCGTCGAAGAGTGGCACGGAAGCATTGTTGGGGGCGGCATGGCTGCCTTTGGTCGAAGTTTTCGCACCCTTGCCATTACTTGTACCGCGTTTACCTGAAGAGGCCTTGGCCTGTGTATTCTTGGCGCTCAAATGAGAACCTCCGTGTACGTTTAAGCTGTGTTTGATCGTTTTAGCGGTCCAAGACCGTTATGTGACCATTATTCTACTGGTATTCGCATTTTTTGGCTACAACCGTCACCAGCCAAACACACCGCCAAGCCAGTAGTACCACCAACCGGGAATCTCACGCAACGATGTCAAAGGAGCCGAATGATCCCGTTCGTCGATCTGTGCTGGTACGGTTCGCACATCGAAACCCTCGGAAAGATAGAGCATCTTGATGCGGGCGAGATGATAATACGAGCTCACTGCCGCTACCCGCTGATAACCGTTCTGTTGGATGATCTTCAGAGTATTACGGACGGTGGCCTGAGTATTCGTACCTTGAGTGTCCACTAAAATCGCTTGGGCTGGAATGCCCCGAGCTGTGGCGTAGTCTTTCATGGCCAGAGCCTCATTCATCCCATCGATGTCCGTGCCGCCAGACATTATCAGAATCGGTGTCAATCCCTGCTCATAGAGCTCACAAGCAGTATCAACACGCCCGCGTAAAGCCAGGGACAGCGATCCATCGGGCAGCACCTGTGCGCCCAATACCACCGCCGCATCCACTCTGGCACGGTAATCAGTGGTCCCAAAGCAGAAGATCTGACCCAGGGGAAACAGGAGAGCTATAAGTGCCATCGTCAGCATCAATCCACCGACAGTGATGAGCTTCTTTGGCTGCTTGGCGGCTATTGCGTCTCTACTGGCAAGTACGGCAAGCGTTAGCAGCACGAAACCGAAGACAATGAACAACGAGAATGGTACAGGTGATCCCAGACGCACCTCACCTGCACGCTGGGCAGCGTAAACACCCATGACATTCTGGAGCGCGAACAGCGCGAAGACAGCACAAATCACAGCTGTACCCCACCGTCGGAGCCTGCTTTTTGGAAGCTTGATAGCAAATGCTAACAAAAGGACGGCAGCCATCAGTTGCAGTGGCGGACCCAGCGGCGAAGGCAGGAATCCCAAGTCTATCCACCAGGTATTCTGGTTGTAAGAATTGCCCAGCAACAGGGCAAGCAGACTCAGCAGCGTGTACACGGCTACGAATCCTGCCAGACCACGAGCTGCCGCCATCACCAGCCAGAAGACACCACCGGGATTGTACTCGGGGCGATTCATATCCCGGTCTTTTGAGTGGCGCGCTCTTTCTGCTCACGAACAAGCACGCGCTGCATCGCAGCAATGGCACACTCAATCATCGAATCATCCGGTTGATTGGTGGTCAATCTCTGCATCTGCAGACCTGGCCAGAGGATCAGCCTCACCAGTGGGTGATTTGGCCTGGAGCCCGCCCATTTGACTGTCACTTCGTATGAAAGTCCCGCAATCAGCGGTATCAGGATAATGCGTGAAAGGATGAGAAGCGCCAATCTTGCCACATCATTGCTAACTCCCAAGGCATCGATGATGGCAGTAATGGGGAACACCGTGAACACGAAGATGGCAACCAACATCGTCATCAACAGAAACGCGGTACCACATCTGACGTGGAATGTCGTGAACTGCCTGGCATTATCGGTTGTCAATTCCAGACCATGCTCATAGCAATGGATGGTCTTGTGCTCGGCGCCATGATAGGCGAACATCCGCTTGATGTCGTTCATACGACCTATCAGCCAGATGTAGAATACAAAGATGGCAATACGCAAGATGCCATCGACCACGTTCCAAAGCAGGGTCTTATCGCCATAGTCGCCAACGATCAGGTTGGTGACTACTGCCGGTAATACGACAAAGATCACAACACCCAAGACCACTCCAATAAACATACTGATCGTCATCAGTGCTTTGGGTAAACCCGCCTCCTCTGCTTCCTGCTTTATCTCCGCCTTTGCTTCCGCCTCGTCTGCTTCCTCCTCCGTCTCCTCCACCTTCGCCTTCTTTTTTTCCTTCTTTGCTTTCTCCTTCTCTTCTTCATCCGAAAGATCAAAAGCATGTTCGGCGGCAATCTCCAAGGCTTTGAAGCCCAGCGCCAAGGACTCGACCATTGCTGTACAGCCGCGGATTACCGGTTTGTACATCCAAGAGTTCTTGTCCCTGCCACTTGCCAGATCATGTTCTTCGGTGTAAATCGTTCCCTCGGGTGTGCGCACGGCAACTGCCCAATTGTATCTTCCGCGCATCATCACACCCTCGATGAGCGCCTGCCCGCCAATGTGGGTTTGGCAGACGACAGCCTCGGCCTCACGAATACGTGAGATGCGAACAGGTCGTATCAGAGGGGACTCGAGTGCCCCTTCTTCCTGAGCGTGCAGCGTTTCAACCTGCGACACACTCATGCACGCACCACCCTATCGAAGGGGTGGCCGCAGGTCATCTTGCCTTCAGGACAGGGACCACGTCTGCAGGCAGCTCCGGCGTCCATGAAAATATAAGGTGCTGTTGGTTCGGCCAACTCTAACATCCTATTCGCTAGGTCTTGGATCTCCCATTGTGCTCTTCGACAACAACGAAGCTCAAAGAAATGCAGGAGCTCGCGGATGTTCATAGTCACAACGATCTTACTCGCACAGGCATTGGGAAGCACGTAGCGTGCGTCTTCAGCTGGTACGCCAGCATCTACAAGCTGTGCGTAGGTAGTATATGCACAGTCGATTGCGGTATCGAAAGCAGCCTGAAGCTGAGGATCAGATGCCACAGTGGTTGGAATAATGACCTCTGGGTCACCGTCGTGTGTTACGTAGCGCTGGCTCTGTTGGTTGAAACTGGCGATACGATGACGCACAAGCTGATGCGTCAAAGCTCTGCTGACTCCGTCAATGGCATAGGTATATGAAGCATGCTCGAGTGCCGAGTGGTGACCGCTCTTCATGATGGTAGCGAGTACTTTTTGTATCTGGCCATCGCTCATGTTCTCCATCAGCTCAGCAGCGCCAACAGGCGCATAACAAAGTCTCGCGGCCGTGGCTACAGCACGCTGGGGTTCGTTTGTGTGGTATAGAAGATTGATTTGCATCAACGTCTCCTCGAATGTCTTGGCGTCTTCCATTAGGCAGCCTGCAGTTACGCTGTATATCAGTCTTGCAGGTCAGGCTTCAATCGACAAGTATAGTCCACGCAAACGACAACCAAACGAACCGAAGCGGTCTCGTCAGCAAATCAACATGGACATCAGGACCACCTCAAGGTTAGCAACAGTATCGCCATCAGGGTAAAAGCTAGCATCGCCGCTAGGGTGAAAACCAAGATGAGAATCAGGACAGGGTCAGAATGAGTCTCGGGAACAATAGGCAAGAATGCAAGATGTTAGTGAGGACACTGATTTTGCCACTTTTTTGCGGTTTTCAGGAGAATCACGGCGTGAACAGCAGATCATCTCATATGATAGCTGAAATACTAGGCATTATCAGACAGATTTACTTGAGCAGCACGCAAAATCGCCTGAATAACGTCAATTATTGGCAGGATTGGAGCGTTTGATAACAAATGCAGCTCAGTCTGCCCGCATCGTGTTTTTCAACACATTGTTTCCTATAAGCCTGTTTCCCGACAAACACCACTTTGCTCAACAATGCAGAGAAGACCGGGTAAACCCGGCCTTCTCGTTGTCGCATGCATCGCTTGTATCGCATATCTTACTTGTTGTCCCTCGTCATTGCCTGCCATGGTGTTTCTGGGTTGCGTAGCGTAAAAAAACTTGCTTAGCGTAACAAACACTGGCGCTACTCGACAACCTCATCAGCCAGTGTCTCAACAGCGGCTTCGGCGTCAACAGGAGCCTCGCTGACGGGCTCTGTGGCCTCAGCAGTTGCCTTGGGAGCCTTCTCCGCATACTTCGCTGCCTTCTCGGCTTTCTTGGCAGCGCGCTGCTCGCGAGCAGCCTTAGCGGCAGCTTCCGCAGCCTCAGCAGCAGCCAACTTAGCAGCTTTACGGGTCGCCTCGCGCTCGGCGACTGAAGCAGCAGCAGATCCGAATTTATCCGAGAAACGCTGGACGCGTCCGCCAGTATCTACGAATTTCTGTTGACCAGTGTAGAAGGGATGGCACTCGTTGCAGAGCTCAACATGCAAGCTGGGCTTTGTAGAATGGGTGATAAAGGTATTTCCGCACGAACAGCGGACTGAGCACTCCATGTAATCGGGATGTATTGCTTTTTTCATTATCAGCTCCTCTTCAATGTCTTGGTTTCCGACCAAGACGAAACAAGTTTGTTATTCTATCACATAACCGAAAGAAGGTGCGAAATGATATCGATTTTTTTAGCGGATGGTTTTGAGGAAATTGAAGCGGTTGTCACCATAGATGTCCTGCGCCGTTCGGGGGCTCGCGTGCAAAC
>JAAYYH010000233.1 GCA_012515495.1 Coriobacteriaceae bacterium
CATTCAACCGCTCTGCCATCTCTCCGTATTGCGTTGAAAAGCGCGCAGAAGAGGATACCATATTGCAGTAGAATAGTGGCATGAAAGATACAGATAGCGGCAGCAATCAGCCGCCTACCAGTGATACCAGAGAGCAAGACTCTCACTTCATGCGCCTGGCACTGGAGCAGGCGCGGTTGGCCGCATCTCTGGGAGAAGTGCCGATAGGAGCAGTCGTGGTCTTGGACGGAGAGGTCATCTCCTCCGGATACAACCGTCGCGAGATCGATGCTGATCCCAGCGCCCACGCTGAGTTCAGCGCAATGATCAAGGCAGCGAGGGCACTTGGTCGTTGGCGTCTCACTGGCTGTACCGTCTACGTCACTCTCGAGCCCTGCCTGATGTGCGCCGGCTTGATGCAACAGGCGCGCATCGATCGTTGTGTCTATGGGGCAGCCGATCCCAAAGGTGGCGCTCTGGGCACACTGTATCAAGTGCATGAAGACCAACGTCTGAACCATAAATTCACAGCAACAGCTGGTGTGTTGGAGCAAGAGTGCGCTACGATACTCTCAGACTTCTTTGCAGGACTCCGTGCTCGGAAAGCAGGTAATGGATGCAGCGATTGACCCTGGATGCACCGGCAAAGATCAATTTGTTCCTTGCCGTCTTTCCCATCGTCACCAATGGCAGACACAGCCTGAGCTCAATCTTCAGCAAGCTCTCCTTGTGTGACACACTGGAATTCTGCTTGGATGAAGAACGAGGACCAGGCATCTCGTTGGATATCGATTACCATGAGGAAATAGACCCACTTTCAATCCCTTATGAGGATAATATCATCTGCAAAACCGTCCACTCCTTCATGGAACTGACGGGCAAACCGCTTGGCGGCCACCTGCATGTCAGGTTGACTAAACGCATACCCGAACAGGGGGGACTGGGTGGCGGTTCCTCTGACGCCGCAGCGACTATCCGTGCTCTGGCTCATTTTCATGGTTTCGCTGTCCAAGACGCTACAATGCTTAGCTTGGCCAGCAGAATTGGCAGCGATACACCTTTTTTTCTCTATGGAGATTGCGCCTTGATGAGCGGCAACGGAGAAGCACATATACAGAACCTGCCCCAGCCGCATTTGGACCTTGTACTGGTGAAGCCGAAGGCAGGTGTATCGACACGCGCAGCCTACGAGGAGTTCGATCGCAACGTACAGGTGGCAGATGATGTCTCGCCACTGATCACTGCATTACTCAGCGAAGAGTTAGACATCCCCACTATAGCTGCTAACCTACATAACAATCTCTACCCAGCAGCCAAGACAATATTGCCCGAGCTCGGTCAGCTAGTCGATAACCTGAGTGCACAGCCCGGTGTGATCCGCGCACTCCTCACCGGCAGTGGAGCAACTGTCTTTGCGGTTTGCGAGGATGCTACAGCGGCAAACATCATTGAGAAACACTTCGCTAACCGAGGTTATTGGGCGAAGGCCTGCACAACGCTGAGGACCACAGCGGAGCAGGCAAGTGATTAAACTGCCCAGTGCCGAAGAGACCATCGATAAGTAGACCGCCAATAAGAGAGTCGGTGATGACGATGTCTAAGCTCAAGATTACATCTCCAGGCGCTGTTCATCCCGCGACCATGAGGTCCATACTGATAACCACTCTGTCACTGTTGATGGTGTTGGGACTGGCAGTGGCACTCGCAGGCTGCACCCCAGCTCAGGCTGCCAAGAATACCCTGAGCAGCTCAACGGATTTTGACCAGCGAACCAGTCAAGATACAGAGAATGCAGTCACGCAAAAGGTTCCCGAAATTAAAACGGCAACTTTCGCGGCTGTTGGCGATAACCTCATACATCTGACCGTCTACCTCACCCATCGGCTTGCAGACGGTAGCTACAATTTCGATGATGTCTATGCTCCAGTCGCTCCCTATATCAAGGAAGTCGATGTCGCCTACATCAATCAGGAGACTGTCTGCGGAGGCAGCGAGTTGGGTTTGTCAGACTATCCCTGCTTCAACAGTCCGCATGAGATCCTTGATGCCGTCGATAAGGCTGGATTCGACTGGCTGAACACGGCATCGAACCATACATTTGATGTGGGCGAGGCAGGCATTCTCTCTCAGCTCGATTACCTACAAAAGCTCGATGGCCTGATACAAACCGGAACACAAGCTTCTCAAGAAGATGCCGAGACGGCAACCGTCATCGAAGTCAATGACATCAAACTTGGGCTGGCTAGCTATACCTACGGACTCAACGGATTTGTGACTCCTGAAGGCAAAGAATACTTGGTCAACCTGATTGACAGGGACAAGATCAAGGCTGACATTGAGAAACTGAACCAGTTAAGCGATGTCCAGATGGTGAGCATGCATTGGGGAACGGAATACAGCCACGAGCCAAATGCTGAGCAAACAGAGCTGGCGCAATTCCTCTCGGATTTGGGAGTGGATGTCATCGTTGGCGCACATCCGCACGTCGTTGAGCCCACAA
>JAAYYH010000234.1 GCA_012515495.1 Coriobacteriaceae bacterium
GCCATCATCTCCTCATCAACGTGCAGACGCCCGGCAGTATCGATAATAACGATATCCTTCAGCGTATCAATTGCCTCACGAATCGAATCTCGGGCAATCTGAACCGGTTGTTTGCCATCCCCTTTGAATACTTTGACATCGATCTCGTTGCCAAGGGCCTCCAGCTGATCAACGGCTGCAGGACGGTAAACGTCGGCAGCGACCAATAAGGGTGAGTGCCCCTGTTGCTTGAAACGATAGGCAAGTTTGACTGCGGCTGTGGTCTTGCCGCTGCCCTGCAAACCAACGAGCATGATAACGTTGGGGATGCGGGAGGACAGCACCAGCTTCGATTCGGTCGAGCCCAGTAGCTCTGTGAGCTGCTCCATGACGATACGAATGACATTCTGGGCAGGAGTCAGAGACTCTAGTACCTCAGCTGTCAGCGCGCGCTCCTTGGCGGCAGCCACAAAGGATTTGACTACCTTGAAATTGACATCGGCTTCGAGCAGGGCTAAGCGTATCTCGCGCATCGCCTCATCGATATCGGACTCAGTGAGCCGACCTTTGGACTTAAGCGCGCCAAAGACGCCTTGCAGGCGTTCTGATAGATTATCGAACATCGATTTCCTTACGATCGACCGATGAGTGCCTTGGCGAATTCAAGTGGATCGAATGCTTTGAGATCATCGATTCCCTCCCCTACGCCAACGCGCACAATCGGCAGTCCCAGCTCATGGGACACCGCAACAGCTATACCGCCTTTTGCGGTTCCATCCATCTTAGTGATTATAACGCCATCCAGAGCTAATGCGCGGTTGAACTCCCGCGCTTGCTGCAGACCGTTCTGACCAGTGGTCGCATCCAGTGTGAGAACCGTCTTCACGGGAAGAGGAGCACCGTCTCGTTGCCAGCGCTCAGCACGTTTACGAGTAACTTGGACTACCTTCTCCAGCTCTCGCATCAGGTCATCAGAAGTATGTAGGCGCCCGGCGGTATCGATGAGCAGCAGATTCGCTCCCTGTTCCTCGGCACGCTCGATGACCTCGAATGAGATACTCGCCGGATCGGCTCCACGCTGTCGTTTAATCACCGGTACCTGAGCACGCTGTGCCCAGATATCGAGTTGTTCGATTGCTGCGGCTCTGAAGGTATCCGCACTCCCAAGTAGCACCTTTCGCCCAGAATCCGCGCCACTTTTCGCGATCTTACCTACAGTCGTGGTCTTTCCGGATCCGTTTATTCCCACAAACAGCACACAGACCGGATTGAGTTCGAAGAAATCATCCTCCAAAGTGGTGAATCTGTCAGCGATGGTCTCAGCCATGCGATCTAGAACAGCATAACCGTCCGGCAATGCCAGCCTCATGGCTGTTTCTCGCAACTGCTCGATGATGGCCACTGAGGCCGGGGCACCAAAATCGCTGAGAATCAATGTTTCCTCAAGATCGTCCCAGAAATCCTCGTCGAGTTGCGGACCACGCTCGAAAATGACATTTATCTGCTCGGTGAAGCGCTCCCGTGTTCTTTGCAGCCCCTCGCCCAGACGCTCTAACCAGGACATCTCACAGCTCCTTTCCAGCATGCTTCAACGCCTGATCCAGCCTCTGGCTGACGAGTTTGGAGACACCAGCGGCTTGCATCGAGACTCCATAGAGCACATCGGCCATCTCCATGGTTCGGCGCTGGTGGCTGACGAGGATCAACTGCGTGCCATGACGCATCTGATCGAGATATTCGGTGAACCGACGCAGGTTGGTGTCATCGAGTGCCGCTTCGACCTCATCGAGGATGTAGAACGGTACCTTGCGGATACGATACACCGCGAAGAGCAATGCCAGGGCTGCCAATGATTTCTCACCGCCGCTCATCAGTGATAACTTGGTGATCTTCTTCCCTCGTGGTTGCGCGCTGACCTCAACGCCATTGAGATCTGATGTCTCTCCCTCGGTTAACTGCAATTGTCCCGTGCCGCCAGGGAACAGGATCGAGAAAATCTCTTGGAAGTTGCTGTTGACCTGCTCGAATGTCTCAAGGAACTGATTCCTCATCTTGCGATCAAGGGCCGCGGAGATCTTAGTCAGTGATTTCCGTGCCTCCTTGAGGTCTTCAATCTGTGACAACAGGTAGGAATGGCGACGCTTGATTGCCTCGTACTCCTCAGCAGCGACATGGTTGACCGCACCAAGATTGGAGATCTTCCGCCTCAGTCTGCCGGCTTGGTTCTCTGCAGCCTGTCGGTCTGATGGCGCCGGTGTCTGCAAAGCCAACTCCAGTGCGACCCCATTCTCATCGACGATACGCTTGATGGCGTGTTCGACTTCGCTTTGGAGCTTGGCCTTCTCAACCCTGACCTCCACCAATCGACCATTGATCTTTTCCAGATCATCGCGTGCTGCCTGAACAGCCTTTGTCGCATCACTGATGACCTTACGGAGATTGGTGGAATCTGTTTGCTCCAACAACGCTTGATCGCGTAGTTTCTCTGCCCAGACCTTGGCGCCAGCATGTAATTCCTCGTAGAGTCTGTAAAGAGGATCAACCCGCAATCTGATGATATTGAGGGCTTTCTCTGTCTGTTGGGATACATCGAGCGTTTGTCGCAGATTGGCCATCTCACGTTCCAGAGAATCAGAACGGCTCTTGCTGAAGTTCAGGTTTCCCTTGGAAGTTTCCAATCTGATCTTGCATTCTGACAAGCGGTCACTAATCGAATTCTTCTCTTCCGTTGCCGCAACCAGAGCTTGCGATGCCTGGTCGAGCCTGTCGTTGAGACCAGCAGACTCGGCAGTCAGATCAATGACGCGTTGCTCGAGTTCACCTGCCAACGGAGTAGCTGCCTGGCGACGTTTTTCCAGAGCCTTCAGCTTCTGCTCAATCTCATCACGGCGGGAGAGCATCTGCGTCATCGCAGCTTCCAGGCGGGCGACTTCCTCGCGCGCGGAATCAGAAGCACCCTGATACCTAGCCAGGCTCTGCGATATCTCCAGCGCATCCTGCTGAGCTGCCGCCAGATTGCGCTCTGCCGTGGAGAGCTCCAGTTCGACATCACTGAGTTGTGCCAGGGCTGCCGACAGCTCATCTTCCAGCAGATTGAGTTTCCGCTTCCTGGCCAGTACCCCATCGACGTCGTTGACCTGCACACCAAGAGTCAGTTTGCCGTTGGGCCAGACCACCACGCCATTGGTTGTGACGAAACGCGCGCCTGTCTTATCGCGCAGGTGGAATTTCTGCGCCTCGGCAATCGACTCAGCGATGTAGATATCTCCCAACAAGGCTTCGACAGCCGAGTGATATGAACTGGGATACTCTAAGATCTCAAGTAGTCGTAAGCCTCTCAGAGCCTGCTCAGCGCTCGCGCGGGTACCCTCCATGGGTATCAGCGCTATCTCGCCTTGCTCATCACTGGAGGTCACCAGACGCTGAGCGATGAGATTCGCTGATTTCGCGTCTGCGACGAACAGCCCGAACAGATCGGCTCCAAGTAACCTCTCGACCATCTTCTCGATGATCGCGGCGTCCAATTGCCTGGACTGAGCGGCAGCCTGGTTAACGTGTATCACATGTGAGACGGGCTCAAGCACCCCTTTGAATTCATCTTCATGCGCCAAAATCCAGGACAAGGCCGGAGACGCCGTCTCAAAGGCTCTATCGATCTCCTCTAGCGCCTTCATCTCAGCGCGTATCGATGCCAACATATCCCTATGAACATTGAGGTTCTGGCGACGATCCTCCAAGATCCTCACCCGTTTATCGATATCCAATGCTGCAAGATCAGCTTCTCCCTTAGCTTTCTTGATTTCAGCTTCCAGTCTCTCCAGATTGGTACGGCGCTGTGCCTGCATGCTTTGTGTTCCAACGAATTCCTGGTCAATCTGATCGTAGCGCTCCTTCAACAGGCCTTCTTCGATATCAAGAGATGCTAGAGAGTCATTGGTCTTACCCAGTTGATTTCGCGCCGCGTCTAAAGCGTTCTCATGGTTGCGCAGCGCGGACGTTGCCCGCGAATAGGCTTCCTCGGCATTGCGCTTCTCCTTGATGATCGACTCCGAAAGCCGACTCAGTTCGTTGAATTGAGCATAGAGAGCGCGTTGCTGGCTGTCAGCTTCTTGCACTTGGCTGTTGACCAGCGCAAACTCCTCATCAGCCGTTTTCAGGCGGGATCTTGAGTTATGGATCGTCGCGCGCAGATCAGATGTACGCGAGACCATGTTCTTGCCCTTTTCCTCCAGCAATAACATACCGGCATCCAGACGCTGGATGATGGATTGACAGCGGATCCTCTGTTCATTAAGGTCACCGGCGAACAAGCCCTTCTCCTCTAACGCCAGCTGACGCTTGCTGAGCTCAGATTCCCTCTCATTCAATCGGAAATGTCCCAGCTCCGCTTCTGCGTTGATTTCCTTCTCGTGGTGATCTAGCTCATTCCAGGTGATCTGCAGTGTGCGCAGGTCATCGACGGCCAGACTCAGGTCCAAAGCCTTGAGCTCGTTAGCTAACTCGCTGTATTGTCTGGCTCGCGCCGCCTGGCGCTCCAAGGGTCTGAGCTGAGACTCTATCACTTGGATGATGTCACTGACACGCTCCAGCGACGCATCCATAGCCGCCAGCTTCCGCGACGCGCGCTCCTTGCGCTTCTTATGCTTGAGGATACCAGCTGCTTCCTCGATCAAGGACCTGCGGTCCTCTGGTCGCGACTCCAGTACTGTCGTGAGATTGCCTTGACTGATGATTGAATGCGCGCCTTGTCCGATACCGGAGTCGAAGAGGATATCGATGATATCCATACGACGGCAGGGAGAGCCGTTGATGAAATATTCGCTCTCGCCACTACGGTACATTCGGCGGGTAATGGAGACCTGATCAAATTCTATTGGCAGGGTGTTATCCGAGTTATCTAAGATAAGCTCGACTTCAGCGACCCCTACTGCCTGCCGCGCAGATGACCCTGAGAATATCAATTCCTCCATTGCCTGGACACGCAGGGTACGTGGATTCATCTCGCCTAAGACCCACAGAACCGCCTCGGAGATATTGGACTTCCCCGAGCCGTTGGGTCCGACGATCACAGATATTCCAGGCTCAAAGCTCATGACCGCGCGGTCAGCAAATGATTTGAACCCCTTTATTACCAGAGACTTAAGATACACAGGACTCCTCTTGGATACAGATACGATAGTATTCTACTGAATCACCCGAGCATAATCAGCTGTTTACGTGATGTTTTTGCGGCTTTTCACTGCACGGATGCCCTTTAGCGCCTCTAAGGCCGCTTTTGTCTCTGCATCCTTTTTGGAGCGCCCGGCTCCCGTACCGATGATCCTTCCCTCAGATAGCACATTGACGGTGAACCTCCGGGCATGCGGCGGACCTTCGGTCGAGATCACCTCGTAGGTGGGTGTGATGCGTTTGACCTGGAGTATCTCCTGCAGTGTTGACTTCGGGTTCTCCGGTTCATCGGCGAAATGAGCCGATATCCGCAAAGCCAGTGTCTGCATAATCCATTGATTCGCTACATCCAGACCTCCATCGATAGTCAAGGCCGCGACCATCGATTCATAGACGTTCTCCAGAGCTGAGCGCAATCCACGTTTCCCCGTGCCACGCTCGCTGCTACCGAAGATGATCAGATCGGCGAATCCGAGCTCTCTGGCTAGAGAGGACAATGACTCCCCCGAAACCAAGGAGACCTTGATGCGGGTCATGCCGCCTTCATCAAGATGAGGGAATCTATGGAATAGCTCATTGGCTATCACGGCACCGATGATCGAGTCCCCAAGGAACTCCA
>JAAYYH010000235.1 GCA_012515495.1 Coriobacteriaceae bacterium
AGCCGTGTGATCTCGGCCGCGATCACTTCTGGTAGGTAATCTGGTGCGGTTAATAGCACTGGCGCGTCCAGCAGCCCGGCTAGACCGGAAGCTGCTAAAGCATCAGGGAAGTCAGCTCCAGTGGCGATGATGATGTCTGATGAGCTAATGAAAGTGCGGAAGCTGATCAACGTCGAGGTGTGGTAGCGGTTGTCGCCAGACAGCGAGAGCACCTCATAGGGTGTCTCGGTTGTCAGGGGAGTCGAAGCAACGCCGTACGGATTAACAGCCTGCATCGTGATGGCACACGGGTCACTGGCATCAATCGCCAGTGGTATCTGAACCGTATCCGCGAGGTTCGACTTATAAAAATCCGACATGAAGTCATCTGTGCCATAGCTCAAGCCTGACTTCATACCCCAAGCTGTGTAGCGATAGCTGAAGACGAAGTCCTCGGTCTGCTCGACAGAATACTTTGTCGCTTGGGGCCATATGGCTAATGCTTGATCCTGCTGATCCTCAAAAGTGATCTGGGAGGCGGCAGGGAACTCTGGGCCATCCGTTGCAATCCGTCGCCGTATGGTGCTGAATTCTTCCGATGCCACCGTGTTGGGAGATATGTTCCAGACAGCAGGCATCAGGTTTCCTGTCATCAAATCAATGCGGTACATCTTCACACTGCCATCTGCGAACACGTCAACCAAGAGGCCCTGAGAAGTATTGTCCTTAGTATCCTCCAGTTCCTCCCAAGCGTACCAGAGCGATGCGCCCGTCATGGCAGTACATATGGCAGTGAAACCCAGATCGGTATCAATAGAAGTGGGTATCTGCAGAGGGTTATGGGTGTGTCCGGCCATGAAGATTACCTGGGGGTATTGTGCCATCAACGCTATCAGGTCACGTGAAGTGTCCTCGCCATAATATTCGGCATCATCAGCATCGCTAATCAGCAGGCCGGGTATTGGATGGTGTGCCATCACAAAGATGGGATGGTCGGGTTTTTCGAAGGCAGCCTGTTCCAGTGACGCAGCTAAAAAATCATAGCAAGGCTGATAATCCCAGTCGACTTGGTCAGTACCGCAAAGCTTGATGATTGTAGTATCCCCAACCTTCACTACGGTGTTCTGTTGTTGTCCGTAATCACGGTCCATCGGTGTGTCGTCGCTGGCAAGCCAGGTTGGATCCCTGTAAGCGCGTAATGCCTTACCGTAGTGATGCTCAAAGCCCGCGATGTTCCACGCAATGAAGTCATGGTTACCCATCAACAGATACAAGGGTGGGCGAGAAGGGAAAAGCGTAGGCAAGGGTGCAACAATGCCATCACGAAAATGGTTGACCTCTTCCCAGGTATTCTGGGTGCAGACATCACCAATCACAAAGAACGCATCCAGATCAGGTGCAAGAGCTTGATATGTCTCAAAGGCGTGCCAGGTTTTATTCTTGCCCAGTTCACCCCAGTAACCCATGTGTGTATCACTGAAGGCGGCAAAGCGACTGATGGCACCATCACGTGGCAGTGCGTCGATTATGGAAAGCGGTCTGATCGATTCAGACAAACTGTCCGAGAAAAACACCGGCGCTGCGAGCGACTTGCTCGTCAATGATAGCCTGCTTCATCATCTGATACTCGCGATAGTTTGGACTAGTTGGATCAACGTCAAAGGTGCTTAGCGCGGCTCCTGCGTCAAAGCTGGAAAGGCCACTTACTGTGCCAAGTGATTCATCAAAAGCATTGCTATTCGTCAAGGATTGGGGTTCAGCGGTGACCGCATAAGCAACAGAGCCGCGCAGCAGGGAGTCTCCTAACAAGCACATACCAAATGAGGCACTTGTCGCTAAAAGCGTACGCCTTGTAAGGGTCGATGAAAGCAATCTATAAAACCTACTCCCTATTTCGCGGTGAACTGCTTAAACAACGCGAGCAGTGACTCAAGCGGATTGTCGCCACCTTTGTCTCCACTGGCGTCACCAAGCAGGCTACCAGCCAGATCACCAAGGTCGTCAAGACCAAAGCCATCGTCTTTGCTGGATTTCTTGTTCGTGCTTGAGCCAAGCAGGCTACCAGCCAGATCACCAAGGTCGTCAAGACCAAAGCCATCGTCTGTAGCATCCGTGGCATCGGCCTTTGGGGCTGTTTCGATGTCATCTGGAGTGAGGTCGATGCCAAACTTCTCAGCAATATCCATAACACCGGAGAGCAAGTCGTCCTTCTTGCCGTCATCTTTCTGATTGAAGCCTTTAACCAGTTCTCCCACTTGCGCGAGGATGTCCGGGTTCTGTGCCGCCTGCTCAATGAAACCTTTGAATTTATCGGTAGCCATTATTGCCCCTTTCACTCGGTTTTTGAATCCTGATTGTCGGTTGAACCAGACTCTTGCGTACTTTCACCCGAATTCGTATCAGCATCTTTTTGCGTTGCATCAGGATGTTCGCGCACCCAACGGTTCTCGCAGATCTGGCAGAGCGGGTCATCTTGATCTAATTTGACCGATCCAAAAGCGTCAGATACAGTGCCTTCGAATATCTCGGTTGTTGC
>JAAYYH010000236.1 GCA_012515495.1 Coriobacteriaceae bacterium
ATGGAAGATCACCTCCTTGTCAAAGGGATTATCAAGCTCCTCCACAAAACGCTTGATCGCATTGATCTTCTCAGGCTCGATTTGGCGGTCTGAATAATTCCTCACGCTGCTACGTTTTTTTACGGTATCTTCGATTGGGAATTCGATAATCATTTGGGAACTCCTTACTATGCTTTCAGGTATATCTGCTAGGCTATCGACAGTAAGCACTTGACAAATATTTGAACCCTCGCATCATTCTATTTGTTGCGCAAAGAGGAGTGCGGTAGTTGGGTTTCCATCAACTTAGCGCTAATCTTACCACGTACGGTTTTCGTTGGTTACCCATCCACGCCCCTTTCCAGCATTCCTCCTGGTGCGATGATTTAGATAGGAGAGCATAGTGACTACTTCACCCGAATACATCGCATATGTTGTTGAGCAAGTCGCCGACTGTGGCGTGGTTAGATATCGGAAGATGTTTGGTGAGTACATGGTTTACGTCGACGATAAGCCCATACTGCTTGTTTGCGATGATACGGTGTGTTGAAGATACTGCCGTGTCTTGATGACCTGATGGTGGGAGTAGAAAAAAGCTTACCCTACAACGGCGCAAAGGAGCACTATATCCTCGATATCGACAATGCCAAGCTGGCGCAGGCTGTCATAGCCATACTCGAGCCGGTGACTGCAGTGCCAAAACCGAGGAAAAAGAAGCAGTAGCGGCATCCAAAGGAACGCTATCTAAACGAGCACTATCCAAAGGAACATTGTCCAAAGGAGCATACATCCGATGAGTGAGCTTACAATGCTGCCAAACATTGCCGAGAAGTTGGAGTCGCAACTTATGAGGGTTGGTATCAACACAATCGCTGAGCTCGAAAGCGTTGGAAGCCGTGAGGCTTGGCTCCGCATTCTCGCCACCGATCCATCAGCTTGCATCATGAGACTCTCCGCGTTGGAAGGTGCAATCCAGGGTGTACGCTGGCATAATCTTGATGACGATACGAAGAAGTCTCTCAAAGAGTTCTATCATCAGCATAAAGGGTCGCTAGCATAGGATTCACTCTCATTGCTCTCGGTTAAAGAAGCGATGGGCTAAGTCAAACAAATGGTATACTTTGCCAGACTGTTGAATGGCATTCATGCCATCGTTGGCTAGTGAGAAGGGTTTACGGGATATGATTGTCTCCCATTACATTCGTATCAGGTAAATACGGCAATAGAGATTAGGTTCATTTTGAATGGGCTTATTTTGCTGTGCCGTTTAACGAGTGTATTTGGGATATTTTCGGACTTGTTAGTTTCCCACCAATCGAGAATAGAAAATACTTGAAACGCCAGTAGATTATGCCCTTTGAGTAAAAGATCCTGTATTTTTATTGCCTCAAACCTGATGTCAATACGAAAAAATACAGGAGAAATCTCATGCAAAAATCAAATAGTGATGAAAAACAACCTATTCGCATCAAGGCAATCTGTAAGGCTGACGATACACACAAGTACTGTTATAAATTAATTGATGGTAAGTGTATCGAAACGGTATTGATTAAGCGTAAGGATGGCGCTACTGCCTGCTTGAGCACACAGGTTGGATGCCCAGTCAGATGCATTTTCTGCAAATCTGGTCGAAACGGATTCATCCGAAATCTAAGCCCCTCAGAGATTGTCCAACAGATATATCTGTTACAGGAAAAAGTTAGTCGAATCGTCTTCATGGGCATAGGGGAGCCTTTGTTCAACTATGAGAATCTGATAGAGGCGATACACATCCTCAGGGACAGAAGCGGTATAGATTTTCCAACCGATGGCATCACCGTTTCTACAGTTGGTCCTGTTGATCAATTGAAGAAGCTTCGAGAAGAGCACCTCAAGATCCAGCTCACAATTTCTCTGCATGCAACCAACCAGCACGACAGGAACACCATCATTCCTGGTATGCGCCGCTGCGATATCTTTGAGGTTGTCGCGTCAGCGCTTTCCTATGCGCAAAGGCACAATCGAAAAATTGTAATTGCGTATCTGCTTCTACCTGGCATCAACGACAAGCCTTCAGATGCTCAGCAGCTCGTTAACTGGTTTCGCGGTAAGAACGTGATGATCAATCTGCTTGAATACAATCAGACAGGGAACAGCGGAGTAACCAAACCAAGCAAGCAGGAAATGGCAGAATTCAAGCACAGGCTGGAGAAATTTGGGCTCGAGGTGAGGATCAGGGAGTCTCGCGGGAAAAGTATCAATGCAGCCTGCGGACAATTGGCGGCAAAGTATGGCAAGGCGGGGCATCGACAATGACTAGGTTTTGCACGAACGCGGATATGAGATGGAGGTCAAGCGCGCAGGTTAACTCTCTGTGTTGCTCAATTTTTTGCGTTGTAGGTCAAGCATGCAGGAAAACAAAGAGGTTGCTTTCAACAGCCATGTGTCTTGATCGAATTCTTCTCGGCGATCATCAATGCGACAAATGCGCCAGCCATGATGATTAAGCCGATAGCATCGAAGAGGATGAAGCGCGAAATGCTCGCAGCTAGGATATCGTGATCTCTTTGTATGGTCAGCAATATCCAACTTTCGCCAAGAAGACCAATGAGTTGCTGGGCTAAAACAATCCCAAACACTGTTCGATGCCTGTTTGGGTCGAAGATAACCAGCGGATACGTCGCGTTCCACATCAGGAACGCAACCGCGATACCTTGGACGGCAGTCTCTCCCGCGACACCTGAAAGCTCATAGGCTTCGACCCCATTCTCGGGGAATAGTAGAAAGGTCAGGGCGCACTGAATGTTCCAGGCAAAGACGATGCTTACCGCTATGCGCGCAATCCATGATGCACGTTTGAGGTGGGCATCGATGCCAGTATCGTTGCGGCCAATCCCTGCCATCTATCATTCTCCGCTATCAAATCAATCAACATAATTGAGTGTCATCATGATACTGCTTCCAGCAGGTATCCCGTAGGTTATTAAAATTAACCAAAATCAACTGATACTCCATTGCTGTTGACTTTATCAACCGCTTAAATGGTGTTGGGAGGCAACTTCCAGGGTAAGTGATGCACATGAGCGTCAAGAATAAGAGAGGTAACATCATGAAAGAGATCAACATCGGCAGGAAAATCGTAGCAAAGCGGCACGAGAAGAGCATAACTCAAGATGACCTCGCTGCTCATATCGGAGTATCCAAGGCGGCTGTTTCCAAATGGGAAACCGGGCAAAGCTATCCAGACATCATGTTAATTCCTCAGCTCGCAACGTTTTTCAACATCAGCATCGATGAGTTGATGGATTATTCTCCACAGTTGGAAACTCAAGATATCCGCAAGCTTTATCAGCGCATGGCAACAGCGTTCGCTACTCAGCCTTTCGATCAGGTCATGCAAGAATGCCAGGAGGTAATCAAGAAGTACTACTCCTGCTTCCCTCTGCTACTTCAGATGACGCAGCTGCTCATCAATCATCATATGCTCACTCCAAGCCGCGAGCAGCAAGAGGAGATTCTTCACCAGACGATTGATCTTTGTAACCGGATTATCGAACACAGTGAAGACATCCATTTTGCCAAGGACGCAACTGGTTTCAAGGCACTTTGCTTGTTGCTGCTAAACCAGCCCGTGCAGGTTCTCGATATCCTAGGTGAGACCACCCGAGTGGATATGTCCGAGAAGGTCCTCATAGCACAGGCCCATCAGCTACTGGGTGACGTGGAAAAAGCTAAGGAAGTCACGCAAATCGAGATGTATTTGAACCTGATGTCACTCTTCAGCGCCGAGTTGAGTTATCTAAACCTTTGTGCAGCAGATTTTCAGGAGGCAGAGGCGATATTTGAGCACCTTCACCAGCTGTCGCAAACCTATGAGATGGAGACTCTGAGCCCCAATAACGTCGTTTTGCTTTATGCAACAGGGGCGCGAATGTACTGTCTGGCAGGCGACCGGCAAAAGGCAACCGAGATGCTGAGTCATTATGTCGATATCTGCATACATCACTTCTTTCCCATGAAGCTGAGCGGCGGTGCCTACTTTGACCGGATTTTCGATTGGATTGAGGAGTCAGTGGGAACTGGAGCCCCCCGTAGCGAGAGGGTGATCAAGGAGAGCATGCTACGCGATGTGCTGATGAATCCAATCTATGCAGACCTTGCCGATGAGCCCGATTACATAACTGCTGTTGACCGTTTGCGTCGATTTGTGGAGGAGAGCTAAGATGGATAGTTTGAGCCAGTCTATACCGCACTACCTGATCCAATATCTACCGTTTCTGATTCCACTGTTGATACTCGAAGTTGGCCTGATGGCCGCAGCATTGATACATATCTTCACGCACAAGACATACAAACGTGGCAATCGGGTGATTTGGGTGATCTTGAGCTTTGTGCAGATCATTGGCCCCGTGCTCTATTTCACCATTGGTAAGGGAGACGAGTGATGGATAACGTCCTGGTAGTCAGCGACTTGCACAAGCGCTTTGGTGCGCAGCAGGTGATTGACGGTTTGTCTTTCTCGGTACCGCAGGGGTCGGTTTTTGGGTTTATCGGGCAGAACGGTTCGGGCAAGACTACTACCATGAAGATGGTGTTGGGACTGTTACGGCCGGATTTTGGTGAAGCGATTGTATGCGGTCAACGCGTGACCTTTGGGCAGACCAAGACCAACCGACACATTGGTTATCTGCCTGATGTTCCCGAGTTCTACAACTACATGCGGCCGCGTGAATATCTGCGCTTGTGTGGAGAAATCACTGGTATGCAGAAAGCCGACATCGCGAAGAGGAGTGATGAGCTGCTTGCCTTAGTTGGACTGGCGGGCGCCAAAAAGCGGATTGGCGGTTTCTCGCGTGGCATGAAGCAACGCTTGGGCATTGCACAGGCTCTACTCAATAAGCCCGATCTGCTCATCTGCGATGAACCAACCAGTGCGCTTGACCCAGTGGGTCGAAAGCAGATACTCGATATCCTCAGACAGCTCAAAGGTATCACCACGGTAGTGTTCTCAACGCACATCCTCTCTGATGTCGAGCGGATCTGCGATAGAGTGGCGGTACTCAATCAGGGCCGGATAGCTCTGAGCGGCACTCTTGACGAGCTCAAAGCCCGTCACAGCGCAGACAGCCTGGTTATCGAGTTTGCCAGCGCAGACGACAAGGCCCACTTCCTTCGTGCTGCCGGCGATGTGAATGTGGTTGCGAATGGCAAAGCGGCGGCTATCGCGGCTGCAACCGCGAGCGGCTCACCTTCGATCATCGGAGTTACATCAGCAGGTAGTGCTTTGTCCCCAGACGCAGATAACAGCATTACGTTGCATTCCAGCGATATCGCCCAGTTGCAGCGCTCTTTGATCGAGATCCTCTATCGCGAGGACATCCTGCCCGTCAAGTTCGAAGTCGCCGAGCCCACTATCGAGAACCTGTACATGGAGGTAGTCCGATGAGACCCTATATCGCGTTTATGAAAAAGGAGCTCATTGA
>JAAYYH010000237.1 GCA_012515495.1 Coriobacteriaceae bacterium
AAATGGCCGAAGGATGGTTTGATCACCTGATACATCAGACCAGAATCAATGGTGATTATGAAGACGAACAGGCAAAGCAGTAACAGCGGCTTACGGATATCTCTGCTCACATTGCCCTCGCCAGCGATCTGTGGGGCCGTACTGCTATCTGGTTGTGCCCAATTAGTATCAGTCGAAGCTAACCAGATGAGTCCCATGCCAATTAACAGGCAGATCTGCGACATGATCAATCCAGCTAACGAGGAGATGTAGATAGTCACTAAAGTGATCAGAATCATTAAGAAATTCGAGTGAATCAGGGCGTCTGCGCAGGATTTGATTCGTTGATTGCTTGGAGTGAAGGCTTTTAGATAATAGCCCCACGCGGCAACTGCGCAGCCTCCCGCAAAGCCAGAAACCACTAAACCAGTCATACAGAGTACTGCTGTACCCCAATAAAACGGGAAAGTGGCAACCAGACACAGGCCCATACCCCAAAGCATGATCCTTTTTGCCATCGTGTGGTTTCGCGTTACTAACCCGCCTATGATCAGACCAAAGAAGTGGGAGACCATTGCAGTGAGAATGAAGACAGAAGGTTCAAGATTATGGAATTCCAGCCTACTATAGAGTACCTCTCCTTCAAACAGGAATGAGAGGATATAGGCAAATAGGAAAGAGAAACCAAGAACCGAGCGAGTCCTCTTATCAATTGTCTCGATCCAACTGCTACGCTTAATCTCCATGTAATGCGTACTCCAACGTTTGTTCAGGCAGATAGTTTCAAATCGGACGATGTAGTCCCAGCGTCAATTTGTCGATGTTAGATTGATTCGGTTCTGTATTGTAACGGTATCCTCTTGGTAACGTAAAGAATCAACTATTAGACATCCGACATCATGGCGCCAGCACGTATCCATCGCGAGCTAAGCTGGGAAGTAAATGCTACAATATCAGATACATAAACCGAACTCGGAGTATCCAAAGGAGCTATCATGGATGACCTTGAACTCTATTACCAACCCACTTGTCCTTATTGTCTGAAGGTTCTGCGATTCATGGAGGCCAATGGCATCGATTTTGAGAAGAAGAACACCATGGATGCTGAGAACAGAGCACGATTGCTTGAGGTAGGTGGTATGAACCAGGTGCCATGTCTGTTTATAGCGGGGAAGCCACTCTATGAATCCAACGATATCATCGCATATCTTGGTAATAGATATCTGAGTTGAGGCAGCGCGCTACACCCAAGAGAGTATCTTTGTTGTCAGAATGGTGAAGTTTCCCGCAAACAAATGCAGGGTAAATCCCAAAGTGGTATCTTTTTTACAGCCATAAACGTGGTGTAACCCTTCTTGGAATATTGAGGTGACTCAAATGGCAGATGATAATCCTGAGGTTCCTCGTCCCGAAGAAACGGGAGCTACCTCTTCTCCGGTTGAGCATGGTTATCCGGTTGCCCAGACGCAAGCGCAGGTTAACGCGCCTGGCGGATACTCTGGCGCAACCGCTCCCTACCCAGGTATGACTGGCGCGTATCCAAATGCTCCTGCCACACCGAGTGCAGGATACGCGACCTACGCGCCGAACTTTGATATGTCGGCATCAGGTCGTCTTTCGGGTAATCCCCAAGGTTACTCGCAAGGCAATACACAAAGTGGTTTCCAGACAGCCCCCCAAGCTTATTATCCTAACGCTGTTCCTGCTATTAAGGAAAAGCGCAAGACCGCCAAGGGTCTGGCATTTTTAATGGGTCTATTGGGTGTTATCATCGGCGCCGCATTATCGTATGGGATCCTCTATTTCGCGACAGATGGTTTCCACTTCACTAATGTCACCAACGTGGACAACGTCAGCAGTAGTGGCAGCGGGAACATAACCATCACTCCACCGGGTGAAGATGCCTCCCTAGCAGAAGTCGTGGCCGCAAAGGTTTTACCCTCTGTGGTCAACATCGACGTCTACGTTGAATCGTATGGTTCTGATGGTTTCTTCGACGATAACGCTCTGGGTAGTGATTCCAGTTCGTTACAGGAATCTGGCTTGGGTTCAGGCGTTGTGATTACCGAAGACGGTTTCATCCTCACCAATTATCATGTGGTAGAGGGAGGCGCTCGCTTCATGGTACGTTTCGATGAGAATGTCCAACTTGAGGCAAGTGTGGTTGGTTCTGATCCCTCTTCGGATCTGGCGGTACTCAAGGTTGACGCTTCTGGCCTGACTCCCATAGAAGTTGCAGATTCCGACCTAGTCAAGGTTGGCGAATGGGTCATGGCCTTGGGTAGTCCATTCGGGCTCGAGAAATCGGTTTCTACTGGCATTATCTCGGCACTATTCCGTTCGACCACCATGGAGTCGACAACAGGTGTCAATATCTATGCGAATATGATCCAGACAGACGCAGCCATCAATCCCGGAAACTCAGGTGGGGCATTGGTGAACTCTCAAGGAAAGTTGATCGGCATCAATACGTTGATAAGCTCATCTTCTGGTTCATCCTCAGGAGTCGGGTTCGCTATCCCCAGCAATTATGCGATGACTATAGCTGATCAGATCATGGCTGGCGAGGATGTCGAACACGCCTATCTGGGCGTGACGTTAAGCTCGCTTGATCCGGCGACTGCCGAGAGATTGGGACTTACAGTTGACGCCGGCGCCTATGTTGAAAGTGTCGTACCAGGTTCTCCCGCAGACTCTGCCGGTATCGAACAAGGCGACATCATCACCAAGTTTGATAACGTCACAATCGCCTCAGCCGCTCAATTGATCATCGGGGTTCGTGGACATCTTGTCGATGATGAGGTTGAGATGGAAATCGTCCGTGATGGTAGGACCATTACCATCGATGTGAAGCTGGGTTCGGATACTCAATCCCCGGGTCGTCAGTGAATGCGTATCGACGTCATCGCGGTTGGTAAGCTCAAGGAACGATATTGGGTAGACGCTTGTAATGAATATCTGAAGCGCTTGAAACCCTATACACGTGTCAGTGTCTGCGAAGTTACTGACCGTAGCCTCCGCACCTGTGAAAACGATGACCAGATACGGGTTCTCGAGGCTCAAGACATTATGAGAATGTCACATCCCTCGGCGTTTCTGGTCGTCTTGGACAGCAGGGGAGAGCAGCTTACCAGTGAGCAGTTCGCCGACCGTATCGTTGAACTCCAAAATAATGGCTCGAGTCATATCGTCTTTGTGGTAGGAGGTTCGGTAGGCGTCGATGATCAGGTCAGAGATAAGGCCAACCTCGTTCTCTCCTTTGGTGCCATCACTCTACCGCATAATCTTGCCAGAGTCGTGCTGTTGGAACAGCTGTATCGGACATTCAGGATCATCCACGGTGAACCCTATCACAAGTGACAGAAGCACGTTCAGCTTGTGGTTTGTCGCTGTCTGTTCTGCGAGCGTACCACGTTCAACCAATGAGCGGCGCTATCGTATCTTTGCCTATGGTATGCTGTCAAAACCAATCTATGCCAGAGAGAGGAAGCACTATGTCCAAGCAAGTTGACGCCCAACTACAAATCGCAGAGTTGCGGGCACGGATAGATGACATAGACGAAAGGATCGTACAGCTGCTCAATGAACGGGCCTGCCAGGCATTGGCGATCAGGGAGCTCAAACCTGAGGCTCAGCTGGGATTGTATGATCCTAAGCGCGAAGAAGAGATCTTTGAGCGATTAGCCAGTTTGAATGAGGGACCACTGTTCAGCGACGATTTGCGCGCGATCTATGCCGCAATCCTTCGCGTCAGCAAGGAGATGCGCTCATGACATACGTACCCTATCACGAGAAAGGCACCATCACCCTGTTGGCTGGGCCATGCTCGATTGAAGATGCTGAACAAATGGAAGCTGTTGGCGAGGCACTTCAGCGTGCGGGTTTGCGCTGGATTAGAGGCGGGGCCTTTAAACCACGGACAAGTCCTTATTCATTCCAGGGTTTGGGTGAAGAAGGCCTGCGTCTGATAAATGATGTAGGTCGACGCTATGGGCTGAAGACGATTACAGAGATTGTGGATACTGCGCATATCGATCTGGTTCTCAGATATGTAGACGCGTTGCAGATCGGTACACGGAACATGGCGAATTTCGAATTGCTGAAGGCGATAGGACAAGTTACGGCAGAAAAGCACCAGCCGATCCTGTTCAAACGCGGAATGGCAGCTACGATAGATGAATGGCTCAGCGCAGCGGAGTATCTAACCATGGGCGGCAATCCCAATGTTATGTTATGTGAACGTGGTTTGCGGACATTTGAGACGGCTACGCGCTTCACTTTGGATATCTCAGCAGTGCCGGTGATTCACAAAAGGTCGTTGTTACCCATCTGCGTTGACGCCTCCCATCCTGCCGGTCAGGTCGATTTGGTCCCCGCACTGGCGAAGGCGGCGGTAGCTGCAGGCTGCGATGCGCTGATGATAGAAGTGCACCCGAATCCAGCCAAGGCAAAATCGGATGGACCACAACAATTGACGATTCCGCAATTCGAGGAATTGTTGACTGAATTACGTCTGATTGCTGCCGCAGTTGGCAAGACTATTGTCTAGTACTGAGGGCAGACAGCGAAATCTGGATAAGGTCGCGTAGTATGCCTCTTGAACTCGATGAACTGAATGATGCTCAGCGGGAGGCTGTGCTGTACACTGAAGGCCCGTTGCTGGTGCTCGCGGGAGCAGGATCAGGTAAAACCCGAGTGCTCACCTATCGGATCGCCCATCTGATAGAGGACTTGGGAGTCTCTCCGTATCAGATACTGGCGATAACCTTCACCAACAAGGCTGCTGCTGAGATGCGATCTCGACTGGGTCATCTGCTTTCGAGTGGGATACGTGGCATGTGGGTTATGACCTTTCATGCCATGTGTGTACGGATACTGCGCGCAGATGCAACCTTGGTGGGTTACAGCCGCAATTTCACTATCTATGATGACGATGATTCAAAGCGGCTGTTCAAAGAGATCTATGCAGAGCTGGACATCGATCCTCGAAGATTTCCGATCAATGGTATTCGCGCACGGATCTCCAGCGCTAAGAACGATCTGATTGACTGGGAAGAATACAGTGACGCTACCACAAATGGTTTTGACAAGCTGGTGGCTCGGGTTTACCAACAGTTGCAACTGCGTCTGAGAAGAGCCGATGCAATGGACTTCGACGACCTTCTCGTCAAGGCTTATCAATTGTTGAAAGAGCACCCTGAGGTAGCACAAAGCTATCAGCACCGTTTTCGATATCTACTGGTGGATGAGTATCAGGACACAAATCGCGCGCAGTATCTGATTACCCAGCTGCTCGCGCAGGCTCATCGCAATATCATGGTAGTTGGCGATGATGATCAGTCAATCTATTCCTGGCGCGGTGCAGACATCCGTAATATCTTGGAATTCGAGAATGATTATCCAGAGGCAAAGACCGTCAAGCTTGAACAGAATTACCGATCTACCGCTACGATCCTGAACGCTGCGAATGCTGTGATTGCCAATAACACACTCAGAAAGCAGAAGCGTCTGTTCACTGAGGGGCGCAGTGGGAAAAGAATCGCCTTATACCAAGCGAACGATGAGCGCGATGAAGGCAGATGGATAGCCTCAGAGGTTGAGAAGTTGCATCAATGCGGTCGATCCTATAGCGATTTTGCCGTTTTCTATCGTACAAATGCTCAATCACGTGTACTGGAAGACATGATGTTACGAGCTGGCGTGCCATATCGTATCGTCGGTGGAACACGCTTTTTCGATCGAGCGGAGATCCGAGATGTGATGGCGTACCTCAAGGTGATTGTGAATCCCGCTGATGACATCTCGGCCAAACGTATCATCAATACGCCGCGTCGAGGTATAGGTAGGACTACAGTTGAGCGGCTGGAGGGCATTGCCCGCGAGCAAGACATCAGTTTCATGGCAGCTGTGGATGTCGCGGTCTCAGAATCAGTATTTGGATCGAAGGTGAGCTGTGCTCTCGATCAGTTCAGGCAGATCATCGCCGAAGCGACGACATATTGCGGAGAGTTACGTCCAATCGTCGAGATGGTGGTCACGAGAAGCGGTCTGATAGCTGCGCTTGAGGCGGAGCGAACCGAAGAAGCGCAAGGTCGCATCGAGAACATTGGTGAATTCTTTGGCGTTGCGCAGGAGTTCGATGAGAGTCACGGCGAGATCGAAGAGGATACCCAAGATCAGGATAACAGCGAGCAGCTCAAAAAAGTCAAAGAGACGCAGCTAGTCAGTGAGATCCAGCCAGTAGTCGGAACCCAGATGGCCAGCGAGACACTTTCCCGATTTGTTGAGTGGCTAGCCTTAAGAAGCGATTTGGACACTCTGGCAGAATCAGACGATTATCTGACTATGATGACAGTGCACTCCGCAAAGGGTCTGGAGTTTCCCGTAGTCTTCATCGCAGGGCTTGAGGAAAATATCTTCCCGCATATCGCGTCAGCAGCCGATTCCGCTGGGTTGGAAGAAGAGCGGCGGCTGGCTTATGTGGCTATCACACGAGCCAGAGAGCTGCTTTATCTGACCTGTACGCAGGTCCGAGCCTTATTCGGGAACACTCAGGTCAATCCGCGCTCGCGATTCATCGCAGAGATACCACAGGAGCTCGTCGAGACGTCTGGGTTGGGTTCTGCTGGTTATCGCGGTACCGGTTGGGAGAAACGTGGGGACAGGCGCGGGATGTACGGCACCGGGAGCATCCGTGATACGCAAGGCGGAAGAGTCTACGGTGCATACGGAGGCGATGACGAGCGAGCCAGGAGTCGAGCGGATTCAGCGGGCTTGGGTTCGAAAACTCCGGAAACTACCTCAAGAGGGCAAGCGGCTGCTGCTGCTCAGGAGAGCTTCGCTGTGGGGGATAATGTGGACCATAAGACCTTTGGCCGTGGTGTCATGGTCACGGTTTCTGGTGATGTATTGCAGGTACGGTTCAGCAGAAGCGGCGAGACCAAGAAGCTGCTCAAGGGTTTTGCGCCGTTGGTTAAGATACGCTAGGGTGTTGGGTCATAGTACCTAGACCAAAGGTTCGAAGAAGTCCTTATCCACGCCACATTCCGGACAGACCCAATCCTCGGGCAGATCCTCAAATTCGGTACCTGGCGCAAAACCATTATCCGGGTCTCCGATTTCTGGATCGTAAATATAACCGCATACTGTACAGACGAATTTCATTTCTACCTCCTTATAGGTTTACCGATTATAAAGCAATTCAATCATAGAGTTAGCTGTCATTTGCGACATCAATCCTCCAGTGAGCTATCAACTGGTAGCCCTGGCTGGTAACTAGTGTTCGCGCGGCTGACATTTGCACCCAGATGAGTGCGATTCAACCTATAGATGGATTTGATATGGATGCTATATGAGGTAGAATACATAGCTAATGCCTAAACCGATACTATCTATTTCACAGGCAAGGTTCGCATAAGGGAGTACCTTTGAGCTTCGAGAAGAATCCAATCGAAACAACCAATAAATCCACCTCAAGAGCGCCCGCACATCTGCGCAAGGAGAGACTCGGCATCACCAAGATCATGCTTGTGGCGCTTATCGCGATTGTGGTGCTGGCGGTTGCTGCTTTTGGTATCGAGACGCTCCTGAGTTTCAACAAGATTCATCCGGGTGTCTCTGTTGCGGGTATCGATGTGGGTGGATTGACCAAAGAGCAGGCGCGCACCAAGCTGGATGAGATATTGGGAGAATCCGTCCGAGGAGCCATCATCAAGGCCAAACCAGATGCTGAAGCGCAACAACGTCTGGACGCAGTTGCGGTAACGGATAGTGATGACCCAGAGGATAACGCTGGCGACAGTGAACAGGGTACGGATGCGGAAGGACCTGCGCCAGTTTCAACAGTGGCTACATCTTGGGATATCGGTTATCAGGAAGTTGGGGCAACCATCGCCGACCAGGCCATGATTGAGAAAGCCTACGCCGTTGGTCGCGGTAGTGTAATGGAATACTTCAGCGAACGCTTCAGGGCATGGAACCAAGGTATCGAGTTCGAGGCCGAGCTGACATTCGATGCTGGGAAGCTGTTAGCCTTGGAAAGGACTATCGGTACTGCTATCGGTATCTCTATGGTCAATTATGGGATCGACATCGATGACCAAGGGATTGCTACCGTCACAGAAGGACACGACGGTGAATGTGTTGATAGCGCGGTCTTCGAACAGAAGATCACCGAGTTCTTCATCGCAGGCAACGAAAGCAGTCTAATCGTGCCCCTGAAGGAAGACCCCGTAGATATCAGCCGGAAACAGGCGGAGGAAGCCGCAGCATTCCTTACCGAGGGCCTGAGCCAGCCGGTGACCATCAGTTATCAGGATAGTAGCTGGGAACTAACCGCTTCGCAACTTGGCTCTTGGATCAAAGTCATCGTCATACCCGAAGGCACCAGCCTGCCAATTACTGATATCACTGGCAGTTATCATGATGAGATTGTCATCAACCCCACTCTCGGTGAGGTCGATTCATTGGAATTTACATTCATCATCGACGAGGATATCGCCGTTCCAGCGATTCAAGCAGTGATGGGTGACCTTGGTTATGGTTCGGCTGAGGACGCATGGTTCGATGTTTCCAGCGGTTCACCGGTGATACAGGGAGGAACTGCAGGAGAAGGACCTAATATTCGCGAAAGTATCCCCCTGCTTGAGAAGATACTCTTCGAGGGCCAAGAGCGGTCGATAACCCTCACCCAAGGCATCGTTGAACCCAAGATCACCAAAGAGGCTGCTGAGGCAATGGGTATCAAGGAGCTGATAGTCTCGTATACTCTGAACTATGGTTATGGCGGGAGCAGCAACAGGGAGTTCAACATCGAACGCGCCTTGAGTTTTCTCAACAACTCCCTGGTGGCGCCAGGGCAGGTCTGGGACTTCCATAAGATTGTCGGTAACGCTAGCTATGCTAATGGCTTCAAGGGGGCTGGCGCAATCGTTGGCAACAAGGTAGTCACCGAAGAAGGTGGCGGTATCTGCAACGTTGCGACTGGTGTCTTCAATGCTGCTTATGAGGCGGGATTACCCATTATCGAGAGAACCAATCACTCACTGTACATGAGCAATTACCCTGCGGGAAGAGACTCGGCGGTCTCTTGGCCCTCACCCAATCTGATATTTGAGAACGATATGCACAGCTACATACTCGTCACAGCGACCTGGAATGGCTATGACATGGTGATATCGATCTGGGGGACCAGTGAAGGTCGTACAGTGGGCAGCTCGAACAGCGCATGGTCCTATTGGGATACTGGTAGCTCAATCACAAATTACCGAACCGTATATGACAAAAGTGGCAACGTGTTGCGAGAAGACACTTTCAGGTCCACTTTCAGGAAGCAGGAGACACCAAAGCCTGAAACCCCAGAGACTCCCGCACCTGAACCTGAGCCTGAACCTGAGCCGAATCCCACGCCTGAGACACCTGAACCTGATCCCGGTACAACCAATCCTGATCCCGGCTCTGGTGATCCCGAGCAGACAGGTAATGACACGTAATAGGCAAATAGATTGATTATTATCACGAGGCTTGTTACTTTTTGTCATAACTTATATACTAAAGTGCTTGGTTTTGCATGCGATACAGTATGCTTAACAGTCCTATTGGCCCCGAGATATGTTTCACGTAAACGCACGTGCCTGTGATGAAAAGCGTGACAGACGGGGCCCCGTTTTGGAAGGGGTCCACTCTTGAGTGAAATCAAGAACACATCGGTCATAGAAATGACTGATATCGACGATGAGCAGATGAATGCGCTTATCGACAAGACAATCACCAGTTTCGACGAGGGCGATTTGGTGACCGGAATCGTAGTCAAGATCGAGCACGACGAGGTGTTGCTCGACATCGGTTTCAAGTCTGAAGGAGTCATCCCGGCACGTGAATTATCGATTCGGAAGGATGCGGATCCCTCCGAGATAGTTAAAATCGATGAGAAGATCGAAGCTCTTGTGCTCCAGAAGGAAGACAAGGACGGACGTCTGATATTGTCCAAGAAGCGTGCCGAATACGAGCGTGCCTGGATAGATATCGAGAATAAATTCAATTCCGGTGAGAACGTTGTGGGAGAGGTTATCGAGGTTGTCAAGGGCGGCTTGATACTCGACATCGGCCTGCGCGGTTTCCTGCCGGCATCACTTGTCGATCTGCGCCGTGTCAAGGACCTGGAATCCTTCACTGGCGAGAAGATCGAGGCGCGCGTCATTGAGATGGACCGTAATCGTAACAACGTCGTGCTCTCTCGTCGTGTTGTACTGGAAGAAGGTCGCAAGAACGAGCGCTCCGAGATATTGGACAAGCTCACCAAGGGTATGCGTCTAACTGGTACCGTCAGCTCCATCGTCGACTTCGGTGCCTTTGTTGACTTGGGCGGTATAGATGGTCTGGTGCACATCAGCGAGCTGTCCTGGAATCATGTCAGCCATCCTTCTGAGGTAGTTAAAGTTGGCGACGCTGTTGAGGTCGAGGTTCTCGATGTTGAGACCAGTCGTGAGCGTATATCACTCGGTCTTAAGCAGACGACTGAGGATCCATGGCGTCAACTTGTGAAGAATTATCCCATTGGTGCCATTCTCGAGGGACGAGTTACCAAGTTGGTCAACTTCGGTGCCTTCGTGGAGCTTGGTGACAACATCGAGGGTCTGGTGCACATCTCCGAAATGGCTCCCAAGCATGTTGAGGCACCTGCTCAGGTAGTTCACGTTGGCGATAAGGTGCACGTCAAAGTCATGGATATCGACGCAGAGCGTCGTCGCATCTCACTGTCGATGAAATCAGCGGCAGAGACCTTGGGTATTGAGATCGAGGTTGCTGAACCTGACCCTTCGATGATCAAGCCAAAGGTCAAGACCCGCAAGGATAAGAGTGAGTCGATTACAGATGAGAAGCCGATCGCAGAGGCGGAGGTTTCTGATGAGACAGCAGCTGAAGAATCTGCTGTTGAGGTCACGGTAGACGAAGTCACAGAGACCGTTGTCGAAGAAGCGGTAATTGCAGACGAGATTGAAGAGCCTGTAGCTGAAGCTTCTGTTGAAGAGGTAGTCGAAGAAGCAGCCGAATAGGGTACATAGCACTTGGTAGATTGAGTCAAAGCATTACAATTAAACAGGAAAATGGGCGCTCAGGCGCCCATTTTGTTCACAGGAGCACTCAAGTCGTTTCGCAAGTATTCCCATCTCTGCCCAATAAGATCTGTCATCAGTCCTTCATTTCATTTCAATCGATCTTGTAGCCATCATAATAGAGCTTCCCAGTACCGTATTCTCCTGTAGCAACAACAATCCCGGAAAGATGGATCCTACCGT
>JAAYYH010000238.1 GCA_012515495.1 Coriobacteriaceae bacterium
ACCAAGTCCACATGTACGGGCTCGGGTAGAACCGGATGCTGAGGTCCAAAAGGTATGACTGTCTTCTTGCCCATTACGGCCTCCTCTATGATTCCTGGTCAGACGATGTGGGGACCGGACAGGCTCCATAATCTGCTGCACCATATGTCTTTTCCTCAGCAGCACGAATCGCGATATTGGACTGTGGATTCATCGGTGTTGGTATCGACAGCGTGTAGAATGCGCCACCAAAATCGATAACGATACCCTTGATCTCGATGCCAAACAGGTCGTGTGCCTCATTCTCGTTGACCAGGGCGTTGAAGTAGAGATCGGTGATTGATTCCAGTACTTCACCAGGCTGGACATTGAATCGCAGATTCTCCATCTCTCGACCACGCGCGAACGTGTAGAGCATCTCAACCACACCTTTATCGCTGCTCTCTTTATCCAAATCAAGCAGTGAACCGCAGGCATTCACGAATCGCCAGCCGTCTGCCTTATATTTTTCAGCTCGCTTCTTAAGTTCGAAACGCGTGATGTCGATAAATACTTGAGGCGTCACGTTATCCACCTAGCCTTTCGTGATCTTGAGCGCAGCAGCGCGAACTGTTTGACCGTCAACGATCTTGTCTGCTGCAGTAACACATTCAGCTGTCGTCTCTGAAACTAGTTTGCCCTGCGCTAAAGCTACCCTCTTCTGTTCGAGTATACTAAGCCCGATGACAACAGCATCGATGATCGCCTCGGGACGAACAGCGCAGCCAGGTGCATAGACATCCACAGGCACAGCCTTATCCACACCGCCGAGCGTGTTGTAGCACTCTTTGAATATTCCGCCAGTTGTCGCACAGATACCGCAGGCTATAACCACTTTCGGCTCAATCATCTGTTCATAAATCTGCTGCAGTACGCTGATGTTACGCTCATTGACGCTGCCCGTGACGAGCAGGATATCGGCGTGTTTTGGGTTACCGGTGTTGATGATGCCAAATCGCTCGACATCATATAGTGGTGTCAAACAAGCGAGCACCTCGATGTCACAGCCGTTGCAGCTTGAGGCATCGTAATGGATGATCCAGGGTGACTTGATAGTTGATGACATCTAGCGCACCTCCTAGGAAACCATGATAAGGACGACGATATTGATAGTGCAGAACACCAATGTCACCAGCCACGACCATTTGAGCATGGCCTGCCATTTGACACGAGCGAAGTTACTGTCAATCAAGATCTCCAAGAAATAGATCGTCAGAGCAACAATGACTGCGACGAGGATACCGATCCAGCTTCCCCAGACAAAGAAGAGACCCACCCAGGACATGAACAACACATTCTCATACCAATGCGTCACTTCGACCATTGCCAACGTTTTACCACTCATCTCGGTGGTGATGCCTTTAACCAATTCCTGATGCGCATGGTGCGAGTAGCTAAGATCGAATGGTGATTTCCTCAACTTGATGGTCAAAACGAAAAGGAAAGCAATAAACACCAGCGGCAAACTGACGATTATCGGTTGGGATAATCCAAAGACTGCGCCAACATCGAAGGTTCTGACCGCAAGGAAGTAGGCAATCGTCATCAAGATGACCAGAGGTTCATAACTCATTACCTGAATGATCTCACGCTCGGCACCGATCTCCGCAAAAGGTGAACGAGAGCTGTAAGCGGCAACGATCAGGAACAATGTCGATAAGGTGATGAGGAACACGACCAGCAGGAAGTTGCCTCCAGCAAAGAACATCACACCGGCCAGGATCGCCAGGAACAGGGACATGGCAATATAGAAGTCCTGGAAGCGATTCACCGAGACGTTTTCTTTCGCCAACAATTTGCGAACGTCGTAGTAGGGCTGTAACAGCGGGGGCCCTACGCGGCCCTGGAGACGCGCGGTGATCTTCCTGTCCAGACCAGCCAACAGACAACCGATGATGGGTGCGACCAGACCAAAGCCTACCAATGCCAAGATAAAGGAGATTGCTGTCACAACAATGCACCTCCTCCCAGGTTGATATAGGCAAGTGCGATACCCACCACCAACACGACGATGCCCATGATATTGCTGATTGGGAGTAATGCCTTCTCACCGAACCAATCCTCAAGATACCAATTGCGTTGCGAAGATTCAGAAACACCTGACAATGAGTTCCTATAGCTGCGCTTCTCGGAATCGACACCGACTCCGGCCATATAGATAGGTACTATCCGCTTCTTGGAGCGACCGAAGAACACCGCGAAGCTCGCAAGGATTGCTAAGACGATGATGGCCATTATCAGTAGGTTATCGAATCCAAGCGTAGCCGAGATCGTCTGCCAAGCCGGCAATAGACCCGGGAATACGAATTGCTCGAACTGCGCGAGATAGGGTACGACAACGGATTCGGAGATGAAAGGGAACGCTACAGAGCAGAACAGCACCATGAATGCCATCAACCCAATCGCGAACCATTCGCTTTTGCTGACGCCCTTCTCGAGATCGGCAGAATGTTGAGCCACCGCCAAAACCTTACCCAACCATTTAGCCCAGAACATGAAAGTAGCCGCTGAGCCAAAGGCTAATATCAGCATCAGAACAATATTACCTGTATCAGCAATCGACACGATAGTAGCCCACTTGCTGACCAGCATGCCAAACGGCGCGATGAACATGGTGAGCATACCCAAAGCCATGAATCGCGCTATCGTCGGCATACGAACGAACAGGTTGTCCATCGCTTCGATATCGCGACTGCCGATATGGTGCTCAGCAGTACCGACACAGAGGAAAAGCAGGGATTTCGCTACAGCATGGAAGATGAGCAGGAAGATCGCCGCCCACATCGCTTCAGGAGTGCCGACACCAGCACAAGCGCAAATCAAGCCAAGATTCGATACGGTCGAATAGGCCAGCACCCGCTTGGCATTGCTTTGGGAGATTGCGATGAAAGCACAGATCAAAAACGTCAGACCGCCGATCAGCATCACCATCATGCCGTTGAAATTCCAGCCGAATGCCGGAGAAAGCTTGGCCAACAGGAAGACTCCAGCCTTGACCATCGTCGATGAGTGGAGTAATGCGCTGGTAGGTGTGGGAGCGACCATGGCACCCAACAACCATGATTGGAACGGGATCTGTGCTGCCTTAGTAAGTCCAGCGAAAGCCAACAGGGCGATTGGGAACGCAGCCAGACCAATGGCACCCAGATTGATGAGTTTATCAAGCTCGAGGATACCCGCGGCTCCCAGATAAACCAATGCGATGGCGAACGCCAAACCACAGAGCATATTCATGACGATCTGACGGAAGGAATTCTGTATCGCTTCTTCGGTGCGTGTGTAGCCGATGAGCACGAATGAACAGACTGTGGTCACTTCCCAGGCGCAGAACAGCCATGCCAGATTATTGGAGAAGACCAGCGCGAACATCGCCGACAAGAACAGGAAGAAAATCGAGAAGAAGATATGTCTTCTGTCAGGCTGATCCTTATGTTGCTCCTGGAATACCCTCATATAGCCAAGGGCATAGATACAGATACCTGAACCGACGAAACCGATGATCATCGCCATCATCACCGAAAGCGAATCAACATAGATGTCGTTATCGATATTCACCCCATGTGCCACTGTCAGCTCAAAGACCACTACGATGGCAGTCTGTATGCCAGCCAGTACTGACGCAAAAGGTACACCATGCTTGATACCTTTCACGAATACATAGACACCCAAGATCACGTCGATGACTAAGGTCGCATAGGTTATCAACTGACTCTTAAGGGGATAGAACTCCATAGTCCCGGTTAGGTGACCAATAGCCAACCACACACAGGCTAACATGATAAGAGCTGCAAAACCGATCACTACGGGTGTGCGCAGCGAATCCTTCTTGATAAAAAAGAGCGCTGCAGCCGCAATCAAAGGTAGAACGACCAATAAGCCGATGGTAGCCAATCTCTCTCCCTTCCTCGCCTCCTGCCAGAGCTGCGTCAGATTCCTGTGTTTGCCCAAAGACAAATCTAAGGTTTGTTCGCAACGCTGGTACTAAGGTCAAAGAGTGCCTGCGTTTCCAGTTAAGAATAGTCAAAAACAACCGATTCTATGCCCTCTTTAGGCTCCAATCGGTTCAATAGACGGACATATCTCGGTTAGTGGTAACGTGATAGCAACAGATTGAGGTCAGCGGCGTGAAAGCTACTCTGAAAGGGACGGGATAGTAAGAAACGAAGTTGTCAGGTTTCAATCTTCCCAAACTCCGCCTTCGTCTTCAGTACGAATTTTGGCCCGCTTGATCTTACCGCCAATCGTCTTTGGCAATTCCTCAACGAACTCAACGATCCTCGGATATTTATAAGGGGCGGTGATCCGTTTGACATGTTCTTGTAACTCGATCTTCAATCCTTCACTTGGTTCGATATCACGAGCCAGTACTATTGTGGCTTTAACCACACTTCCCCGAATCGGATCTGGTACAGCGGTCACTGCGCATTCGACAACCGCGGGATGCTCTATCAACGCGCTCTCGACTTCAAAGGGGCCAATACGATAACCTGAACACTTGATGACATCATCGTCTCGGCCAACGAAAGTGAAATAGCCTTCCGAATCGCACCAGGCCACATCATGAAGATTGTAGTAGTCTCCTCCCACGGCGGCAGCCGTCCGTTCGGCGTCACGATAATAGCCAACAAACAGGCCAGGTGGATAAGCCCGCTTCAATCCGGTAATACAGATAGCGCCCTCATCGCCGACCTCGACCTGGTTACCATCGCTATCCAGCAACTTGATATTAAGCAACGGTGAAGGCTTACCCATCGATCCCGGTCTTGGTTCCACCCAGGGGAAATTCGCGATCAACACCGGTCCTTCTGTTTGACCAAAGCCCTCTCGGATCATCTTCCCTGTCAGATCAAGCCATTTGCGAGTGACTTCAGCATTCAAGGGCTCACCAGCTGTGGCAAAGTTCTCAACACTGGAAAGATCAAACGATGCCACATCTTCCTGCAGCATGAACCGATACATGGTAGGTGGCACACAAAAGGTGGTGATCTTATAGTGCTGAACTTTCTCCAACAGCTTCACAGGGTTGAACTTCAATGTATCAAAAGCGAATATCGTCGCTCCTGCAATCCATTGTCCATAGATCTTCCCCCAGCCGAACTTGGCCCAACCACTATCTGTGACGCTGAGGTGCAATTTATCCTCCTGAACTTGTTGCCAGTACTTGGCAGTGAGGATGTGGCCCAGAGGATGCGTGAAGTTATGACAACACATCTTGGCCAAACCAGTTGTGCCAGATGTAAAATAGATGAGCATGATGTCTTGATTTTTGGTACCCAACTCGCCGCTTGGTCTGGTCCAATCGGGAGAGGATGATTCCAAGATCTGCTCGAAGCTCAACCAACCTTCTGGTGAGACAGTCGAGTTCACCACAATTCTTTGCTCAATACTCGGACACTGAGGTAATGCCTGTGTTATCTGTTCGCGGACGTAGGCATCATCTAAAGCGATGATCGCCTTGATATCGGCAGCATTTGAGCGATAGATGATGTCTTTTTCTGTCAGCTGCAGCGAAGCCGGTATCAGGATGGCACCGATCTTGTGCAAGGCCACCGCACAGATCCAATACTCCCAGCGTTGACGCAAGATCAACAGCACAGGGTCACCTTTGCTGATTCCCAGATCAGTCAAGCCATTGGCCAGACGATTGGATAGTTGAGAAACGTCAAAAAAGGTCAAAACCTTCTCGTTGTCATCATCATCGCACCAGACTAACGCGCGCTTGTCAGGTTCGAACCGTGCCCATTCATCGACGACATCGTAGGCAAAGTTGAAGTTCTCAGGAATCTCAATCGCGAAATTATCGTAGAAATCCTCGTAGGACTCGAAATCAATGCGGGGGCAATACTTGGAAAGGATATGGTTCATCATTCGTCTCCTGGGTGGTCAGGGGTGGTCAGACCTGGCTGGGAATCATTGCGGCGATGCGAACAGAGCAGTTATTCGGCGATCACAGTGACAAATGTCGCAGGGCTATCCGAGCCGCAACGTTGTCCATGGGGAATACTCGGATCGAAATACACGCTGTCGCCGACCTGTAATTCCACCTCACGATCCGCAAAGACCAAGATGATGGTGCCTTGGGTCACGTAGTTGAACTCTTGACCTGCATGCGTTACCAGTTCTGCAAGTTCATCACTGGGGTCAAGGGTCACAAGCAATGGTTGCATGATCTTGTTAGCATAGTTGTAAGCCAGGTCTTGGAAATGGTAGCCAGGGAATCGATCGACGATCTTACCTTTTTTGGCTCTGACCACCTGATAGGTGTTAAGTTTCGTCGTAGTCCCGGTCAGCAATTCGGCCATATCGACATTACAGACATTCGCGATGTGTAACAGCAGGCTAGCTGGGACATCGAAGCCGGTCTGCTCATAAGCCTGATAGATCTCAACATCGACTCCCAAGCGCTCAGCAAAGGATTCGGGTGTATAGCCGCAAGCATCCCTGAGACCAGCGATCCGTTGCGCCAATTCCCTGAATTGGCGTTGATCGACGCCATCGACTGCTAATGCGGCGGCGTCGATACTCTTCTCTGTTACCATGGCACTCCCCTATCTGTGGTACTTCCGGGGTGTTCTTCCGGGATTATCAATCGTGAAAGTTTTCACCTTCAGCTGGGCTTATGCCCTACAAGCGTCCGAATCGGGTATATCAGCACCAAGCGCAATCGCTTTGCGGTTCAACTCAACGAGATCAAGACGCTTGGCAGAGACGCTCTTCTCAATAGCCACACTTAGCGTTGCCTCAGTGCTGAATCCAGTCACTGCCAACATCTTGCCCACCAATAATACATTCGCCAAACCCTTCAGACCACTGTTCTCAGCGATCTCTGTGGCCGGAATCGGGTGATAATCGACATCTGATCTCAATGTGCAGGCGCCAACCATGGTTTCGTCCACAATCACAACCCCGCCCGGTCTGACTGTGTCGATGAAACGTTCATATGAAGGTAGATTCATCGCGATAAAAACGTCCGGCTCAGTAACCAATGGCGATCCTATAGCTTCGTCACTGATGCTGACGCTGCAGTTAGCGGTTCCACCACGCATCTCCGGACCATAGGAAGGCAACCAGGATATCTCGTGGCCATCGATCATCCCGGCATAGGCGATGAGTTTACCCGCGAACAGGATTCCTTGACCACCAAAGCCGGCCAACATGATGTTCAGGGGCATTTTTACGTGATCGACCATCACTGCTCCCCTTTCGCGGCTTTGATGTCTCTGTAGACACCAAGCGGATAGTAAGGCAACATATTGTCCCGCATCCATTCAAAAGCATCCATTGGTGAGAAACCCCAGTTAGTTGGACACGTGGATACCACTTCGATTATTGAATACCCCAGTCCCTCGATCTGATATTCGAACGCCTTACGAATAGCCTTCTTCGCCAAACGGACATTTTTGGGACTATCCACAGTCACACGCTGAGCAAGGGCTACACCATCAAGTGTGCTCAAGAGCTCGCATACCCTGATAGGATAACCAGCGGTTTCAGTGTCACGCCCATAGGGGGAAGTCTGTGTGACCTGTCCAGGCAGACTTGTGGGGGCCATCTGACCTCCGGTCATACCGTAGATAGCGTTATTGATGAAGATCACGCTGATCTTCTCTCCGCGTGTAGCTGCATGAATTGTCTCAGCCATACCGATGGAAGCCAAGTCCCCATCGCCTTGATAGGCGAACACCACACCTTCAGGTAATACGCGCTTCAATCCGGTAGCCACAGCCGGCGCACGACCATGTGCGGCCTGTACCATATCGCAGGCGTAGAAATCATAGGCCATCACACTGCAACCTACCGGGCAGACGCCTATCGTCTTACCTTCAATCCCCAGTTCGTCGATAACCTCAGCTACCAGTCGCTGAACGATCCCGTGCGAACAACCAGGACAATAGTTGGTTATCGCATCGGTGAGAGCCTGTGGACGTTCGAAAAGTATCTTGGATCTCTGCTCTGCCATCTCATTTGACGGCGATTCGGTTCTCGCACTCATCGTGCTCCTCCTGTAAGTTTGCTTTGGTATGGAACCAAGTCCAGCTGTTCTCCAGAAGCAACCCTCTGGATAGCTGTCAATACCTCATCGGGAGTTGGGATAATGCCTCCGGTATGGCCGAAGAAACTCACGGGACGTCGCCCGTTAACGGCTAGTCGAACGTCCTCGACCATCTGGCCCATACTCAACTCGACAGTCAGAAAGGCCTTTGCGACCGGAACGATTGTATCGATCGTGTTCACGGGGAAAGGCCACAGCGTGATTGGTCGGATAAGCCCGGCTTTGATGCCCATCTCCCGAGCTTTTGCGACAGCGCTACGGGAGATCCTGGCAGCAGCTCCATATGCCACCAACACTATCTCAGCATCCTCGGTCAGATAGGCTTCAGCGATCTGCTCTTCCTCCTTGATTCGAGAGTAGCGCAAAGAGCGCTCGACGACAGTATCCTCAAGCTGCTGCGCGACTAGGTACAGCGAGTTGACGATATTATGCGGTCGCTTCCCTCCGTGACCGTTCGTCGCCCATGCTTTTTCGGGCAGTGACTGCACGTCTGTTGGTTCAGGCAGTGCTACAGGTTCCATCATCTGGCCGAGCATACCATCTGCAAGAATCATCACAGGTACGCGATATTTATCCCCGAGGTCGAATGCCGATGCCACCAGATCAGACATTTCCTGAACGGTAGAAGGGGCGAACACAACCACGTGGCCGTCACCATGCCCTGGAGCACGGGTAGCCATCCAATAATCGGCCTGAGATGGCTGGATGCCACCCAAACCTGGGCCTCCTCGTTGGACGTTGATGATGACAGCTGGGAGATCCGCGCCGATCATGTAAGAGATACCCTCTCCTTTCAAGCTGACGCCAGGCGAGCTGCTTGACGTCATCACACGGGCTCCAGCGGCCGAAGCGCCATACACCATGTTGATGGCAGCCACTTCAGACTCAGCCTGTAGATAGATGCCTCCTACCTTGGGCATCCTCTTCGCCATATAAGCAGCCAGCTCAGTTTGAGGGGTGATCGGATAACCGAAGAAGTAGCGACAGCCGGCGCGTAACGCGGCTTCGGCCAGAGCTTCATTGCCTTTCATCAGGACTTTCTCAGCCATAGCTTGATTACCTCTCAATCGTTATCGCCACATCCGGGCACATCAATGCACAACTTAAACAGGCAATACAGGAATCCTGGTCGGTACAAACCGCCGGATGATAGCCTTTGGCGTTTATGACGCCCAAGTCCAATGCCATGATGCCTTTGGGACAGACCTCGACGCAAAGGCCACAGCCTTTACAAAACATCTTATCGACGCTGACATAAGCCATTCTCGTTTATCCTCTCACCGTTTCTTGCTGTCGTTAGTTTGAACTCTGTTCGTATTCCCTACCCATAACGTGAGGCATTTTGATATGTATTTTCCGCAGTTTCACGAGTATATCTTCTCATTCTCTCATAGAGGGTTGCGTTGGGTGTCGATTCGTGGCCTTATACTGGCGAATAGCCGGGTAAGTGGTTATATGACGAGGGCTTATTCCCATGGTGTTCTCACCAGTATATCAATCGGATATATCTCAATTTCCTTGATTGGATACTGATGACTATCAACCATCTCGACGATTCCCGTTCTTATCGCACCAGACAAATCGCGCGGCACTGTTATCGCAGCTAGGCTCAGTCCACCATCCTGAGCTATCGAGATAGCATATGGTATGGCAGCGAATATCATTTCGGGAGTCGTCTCATACTTGAGGTGTGTGTTTGCTACCACTCCCGAAGCCATCAGTTTTGAAGTCAATTCGATCTCATGTAATAGATCAAGGGCTTCTTCAGTACTTTGGGTTTGCAAGCGATGTTTATTGATCACATAAAGTAACCGATAACCATGTTCTTTGATAGTTGGACTAAAGCGCGCCAGTGCTCGAGCGCCATCGGGGTCTCCACCAACATCGACGACAACCGCAGTATCCATACCAGCCATTGCCAAGGCAGTATCGATTCCAGGACTCAATGAAGGTGTGTCGAGATTCGAATTAGCGAATACTGGTCCCAATATATCAACGTCGATGCTCTGTAGGTAGTGGATGCTATCTGAAGCACGGAAGTACGGATTGACGATATCCAGATCTATCAAGATCACTTTTGGATATCGTTCACGTAGATCGCGAACCAGATTCAACGCAAGATTGGTCTTACCAACACCATAATGACCGGTGATGATGGTCAGGTGTTCATTCCTGTCAAACAGACCGGACATGCAAACCTCCTAGCTACTCGAACCTTCGACCACGATTTTCGCTGTAAACTCGCGTCTCTACATGCTACAATACCCAGCGCGCTTCTTTCAGCAACAATCGAAGTGCCCGAGTGGCGGAATGGCAGACGCGGAGGTCTCAAAAACCTTTGTCCAAAAGACGTGTGGGTTCAACTCCCACCTCGGGCACCACACAATCCCAAGCAAACATCAACTCCCATGGCCGCATTATCCCCAGCACCTGAAGATCAGGTAGGGGTTGAACCCGTGAGGGCGCAACAGTCCAGTGGACTGTTGCGGGCCGAGCGAACGCAGTGAGCGAGGTCAACAAGCGCAAGCCGCTGAGCGGCGATGTGATTGTCAACTCCCACCTCGGGCACCACACAATCCCAAGCAAACATCAACTTATGCTACTCGCCCAGATACGTTACTTTTTCAGGTTTGCTCTCATGCGCCGACTTAGTCCTCGCGGGATGCCCGATAGCAATCGCAATAGCGAATCTGTACCCCTTTGGGAACTCAAGCAATTGTTCAAAATCGGGACCACGATGGCCCTTGAACGCATACAGCGGATACCCTAAGATCACGCTGCCAAGACCCAAACCTGTCGCAGCAAGCGCTATATTCTCTACGGCGATCCCACTGTCCAAAAAGCCCCAATTACTGTCAGCTTCATAACTGATGAAGATGGCGACAGGCGCCGCGTAGAAGATGTCGCCCAAGTCCCTGCCGTACACTCGCGATGCTTCGGCACTGATGTCATCCATGATCTCGCGACTTCGCACCACCGTAAAGTGCCAAGGCTGATCATTATGAGCACTGGGTGACTGCAGTGCTGCGTTCAGCAAAACCTCGAGTTGGCGCGAATCGACCGACGCACTGGTGTATTCGCGAATACTCCTACGAGTAGTGATAGCATCCAAGACTGACATGTTCACAAGACATCACCTACGGTCTTCTGTGCGAAAACAGCATCACAGATATCGGATTTGTGACCTGTCTGCTCAATGAGAGTCAGAAGATGCGCTGACTGCTCCAGACATGATATCAACTTGAAGGCCTCTTCGAGGCTATCGGCGATTGCGAAGGGACCATGTCCACGCACTACCGCAATGCGTCCGCCATTTCTAACCAGTTCGTCCATCGCAGCGGCAACCTCGTCGCTGGCGATGGTTCTTTTAACTAAAAGTACTGGAACGGCTGTACCTAAGATCATGATGCTCTCAGAATCAATCGGCACTATCGAATCCTCAAGAAACGACCTGAAGACAGTATAAGTTGAGTGCGCGTGTACTATCGACTTGATGCCGAACGCTGTACCCTGCATCAGATTCTCCCGTGCCAGCGCATGGTAGATCGCTCTGTGCACAATCAATTCCTGGGAGGCTTCCTTATCCTTATCAGATGCGCTCCAATCAACTCGAATCACATCTCCAGGAGTCATCCTTCCTAACATGGATCCGGTTCTGGAAATCCAAATGCCAGTACCGTCACTGACACTCATGTTGCCACCATGACTGGTCACCGAACCACTCAGGAACAGGTCGCGGCCGGTTTTGTTGAAGTGTTTGAATCGTAAGACACCATCACTGGCTCCCTTGGCTGCTGAGGCTACCGTATCAGCAGCCGCGCCAACTCCATCCAGCAGATCTTTCTTGAACTGTTCAAAATCGAACTCGGCCATGATACCTCCAAACGTCGGGTTATGCGATAATCCAACGGTATCGTTTGCTGGTGACACCGTGTAAGACCGTTACTTGTCTGTTTGTTCCGTCATCAAACAGCTACTTCTTCAGAATAGACGTCTATTCGTCGTAGCACCATAAGGAGATTACGTGAGTCCAAGAAAATCAACAGTCATCCGCCCAAAATTCCCCAAGCGTGCGATTGTGACAGCAGGAATGCCCTATGGCAATAAAGGTCTACATTTTGGTCACATCGGCGGCGTCTTCCTACCTGCAGATGTCTACTCGAGATTCCTGCGTGATCGTATCGGCGAGGAAAATGTTTTGTTCGTCAGTGGCACCGACTGCTACGGGTCGCCAATCGATGAAGGCTACAGGAAGCTGCAGGAAGAAGGTTCCTTCGTTGGCAGTATCAAAGATTATGTGCAATCCAATCATGATGCCCAATTCTCGACTTTACGCAACTACGAGATATCTTTGGATATCTTCGAAGGCTCTGGTCTGGGCAAGGCGAAGGCAATTCATGAGCACTTCACTGCCAAGGTCATCAAGTGCTTGTATGACAACGGCCATCTGACTAAATCTGGCAGTGCGCAATTCTATGACGAAACAGCTCAAACTTACTTGAACGGGAGACAGGTACTGGGACGCTGCCCTGTCCAGGGTTGTAAGTCGAGCAAGGCGTATGCCGATGAATGCGACCTTGGTCATCAGTACCTACCTGAAGACCTCATCGACCCGATCAGCGCAATCAGTGGTGAACCCCCTGTGATGCGCAATGTTAAGAACTGGTATTTCGATCTACCCAACTTCACAGCGTTACTCAAGCAGCATGTTGATAACCTTAAAACCGAAGATACGACGCGAGCAGTAGTGGTCAACACCATTGAGGAATTCCTGGTTCCGCCAATCATCTATGTCAAAACCGAGCATCACCCGCAGTATCTGCAAATCGCCGCTAAGATGCCCAAACACATCTATCGCGATGCCGAAAAAGGTAAAGCCTCTTTTGAGCTCCAATTCTGCTCACTGGCAGATCGTGATACGGCCAGAGACCTGCTCAACGGACTGAACGTACGTATGCGGACCGGAAAGGCACTGGTACCTTTCCGGATCACCGGTAACATCGAATGGGGCGTGCCTGCTCCATTTTTGGATGATGATGTGAAGCGCACTGTTTGGTGTTGGCCGGAATCCCTTTGGGCTCCAATCAGCTTCACCAGTACCTATCTGGAACATAATGGCGATGTTAGATCCTTGAATCCCGAGCGGCAGTCAACACAGGCTTCGCTGACCTGGAAGGATTTCTGGTGTTCGGAAGATAGCGCTGTCTATCAGTTCATCGGCCAAGATAATATCTACTTTTACGGAGTCGCCCAAACCGCCTTATGGGCCGCTCTGGCACCTGGTCATGAACCAGCAGCCAAAGCGCTATCTGGCGAGCTGCAACAATCGACACTGGTAGCGAACTATCACCCGCTGTTCCTGGATAAGAAGGCTTCTTCGTCAGGTGATATCAAACCACCGATGGCAGATGCGCTATTGGATTACTATACCGTCGAACAACTCCGTGCGCATTTCTTCGCATTGGGACTCGGCATGAAACCAGTGAGCTTCCAACCAAAGCCGCTCAATCCTTCGGCCAATGAATCAGCTTCGGATCCTGTTTTGAAGGAAAGTGCCTTGCTCACGAATATCCTTAATCGCCTGGCACGTTCTTGTTTCTATGAGGCGCAGTCCAATAACTCCGGATACCTTCCGCTTGGTGCTATCGATGAGACTATTCTGGAGGATTGCGAGGCAACTATCCTGGAATATGAGCGGCTGATGTATCGCTTCGAGTTCCATGCGGTGATGTCATTGATGGACAGTTTTATCCGCCGCGCCAATAAGTACTGGGCTGATGGCATACGTAAGGCAGATGATGACCTGCAAAGACGGTCAGAGGTGCTGAAAAACAGCTTTTATCTGCTCAGGGTTGCCTTGCTGCTGATGCATCCGATTGCCCCCCTGGGTACGTCAAAGGTCTTCAGATATCTGAACCTGGACATCGCTGAAAAGCGATTCTTCAGCTGGGATGGTATCTTTGAGGGATTTTCGGCATTTGTCAGCAATGGGGATAGAGAACGGGGCGGGCACCCATTGAATGAGTTACCGCCCCGCACAGATTTCTTTGAAAAGCATCCCAGCCAATTTGTCTGAGTTCAGATTACGCTATAGCCTCAGATAGAGAAGTCTTCCTTGCCATTGAAGACATCGAGTGCTTCCAGCGGGTCATAGTCAGCTAAGGTGATGGCACTGATTGCCTTTGTCAGGCGCACTGCTTCATCCAATGACCGCTGATGGATGTTCCGACCTGTGGCATTTCCTCTGGCTCCGCCGATGGCTATCTGCTCGTGCAATTGGGTCAGGAACTTCTCGGCATCCACAGTCGACCCACCCGCGCAGACCAGACCGGTGCGGCCTGAAGCCTTTGAGGCACGGACGAGCAATTCAGCTGATGATTCGTTTTCAGTTGGCTTTGGCGGATTGACCTTGACAAAGTCCGCTCCCAGACAAAGCGCCACTCCTGCTGCCCCAGCGATTAGATCGGCATCCTTCTCGTTTGCGACTGCCTTCCCACGTGGGTAAATCCAAAGTACGACTAAAAGGCCGTTGGCATGAGCTTCAGCAATTAGCTCACCCGCCTCGGCCAACATCGTTGACTCATACTCCGAACCAAGGTAGATCGTATAACCAAGGGCAACGATGTTCACTCCGGCATCACGCATAGCCAGCACCGCATCGATAGAATAGAGCAAAGGCGAATAGGGATCGTCTTGGGATGTCTTGATCAGATTCGTCTTGGAGTTCATCTTCACCAGATAGTTGATATCAGGATAGTCAGCAGCATATTGAGCTATCAGGCCGCGCTGGCCCGCCAGCACACCGATTACTCCCTGAGAACCGATCCTGAACAGATGTTCCGGTTCATTATCGGCGGGGTCGATACCTTCACCATAGAAATCACCATTCATGTGTTCAATCTTCTGGTCACAGGCAAAGAGCATCAGTCGACCCGTACCCCTGGTTGCGGCCAGGAAATTATCGATATAGCTTTCACGGGATTCGGGTAACACATCTGCGGGTACCTTGACCTGGTCACGGTTGATCTTGAGCATAGCTTCCTCCTTGAAGGTTGGCGTTTGTCGCCTTGACGGCGACATCGAGCTTGGTTTGTTGTCAATGTAAAGCTGATGGGATGATAGTAAACAATCGTGGCGGATAAAAGCAACATCATCGTCTGCCCAGTTCACATTCGTAGGCATTTCTGGCTCACTCATTCATGTTGTATCGGTCCCTTGAACGTCAGGCTACCCAATGGCATCTGAGCTAATACCGCAGCTACGAACATCAACAGGCAACCAAGTAATTCCCGACCACTCAACACTTCGTTCAACAGCACTATACCACCTATAACGCTGAAGACAGCTTCAAGACTCATGACGATCGCCGCCACCGCCGGATTCGCATTACGCTGAGCCACAGCCTGAAGCGTAAAGCCCACTCCTGTTGACAGTATACCGGCGTAGAGTATCGCTGGCAGCACCTGGATCAATACTTCCATATCCAAGGTGTGGGTCACGAACAGATGATCTAACAGCGGGATGCAGATAATACTCAACAGACCGGCGATAGCGAATTGGGTCGCGCAGAGTCGCAGTAGGTCAGTGCGTGATAATCGTGGAGCGAAATAATCGATGACTAGGATGTGCAGCGCCCAGAATAAGGCACTCATCAAAACCACCAGGTCTCCCGGCTGCATGGTCAGATCACTGGTGACGCTTAGCAGATATAGACCGACAACAGAGATCGCAACACTTACCCAGGTATTCCAATGGGTCTTCTGTTTGAGGAAGAGCCCGAGGATCGGCACTAAAACTATATACATGGTTGTCAGGAATCCGGCCTTTGATGCGGTTGTATAGACCATGCCTACTTGTTGGATATTGCTGGCTGCGAACAACACCAATCCCGAAGCCAAACCACCGATGAACACACGTCTGTCGGGACGGTATTCGTGGGTTGTTTTAAGAGCGGCTACCTCTGTTCGCTGCAATCCGCTCTCCATGCTCTTCTGCCTGCGTCGCCACAGCAAAGTGAACAGTAAAACGATCCCCAGTGTCATCGCGCCCAAGAACATACGCAATCCATTGAACAGGAATGGACCGACGTAATCCATACCCAGACGCTGCGCTACGAAGGCCATGCCCCAGATGAAGGCCGTGACCGTCAGTAAAGCTGTTGACTTTATTGAG
>JAAYYH010000239.1 GCA_012515495.1 Coriobacteriaceae bacterium
AGAAAAAGACATCGCCTAACAAGTTCCCGGCTCAAACCGGTTTGCCCCATTGATACCAGCCTTCCTGAGCCAAATACATCAGTACGATTACCAGCAGCAAAAGCGATTGATGCACAAACATGCAATATACGTAAGCGCTGTAACCTGTACTAAAACTATACTAAAAATTCTAACACCACTGCTTAATCGCACTTGTCTCAGACTGGTCTCAGGCGCAAAATAATTGGCGAGAGAGACAAGAGTGTGCATATCGAGGGGTCATCATTCAGCGCAAGCTACGGTGGTCCCATTTTTGTTAGCCGCAAAAGGTCTAATCGATTGGTTTAGGGAAGGGGCGGTATCAGATGTTCTGGCATAAATTGAGGTCTTTTGCTCTACTGTTGGGAGCTGCGATTCTCTTCACTGCCATGGGGACTACCGGTATTGCCCAGGCAGTAGAGCGAGTTGGCATCGTTGTTGATTACGATATCATCACAGATACAACGTGGTCCGGTAACGGGAACTACACGATTTGCTCGACTGGTAGTGGTGAACCCAAGATAAAGAATGGCGCCACACTGACAATCGAGAGCGGAGCCGTAGTCTACTTCGCCGACACCTTGAGTGGGAATCTGATTAGTGGAGAAACACCGATTGAATACCTGACAGTAGAGTCAGGAAACCTTATCGCCGACGGTGTCAGGTTCACTGTTCTTCCAGACAGAGAAGCGAGAGGTTGGGGTGGTATCATCGCCCGGGCGTCGGGCGTGACACCGTCTAATCTGTCATTCACCAATTGTATCTTCGAGTACACAGGATTCTTTGGTGGAGGAGCGGCGATACATGCTCAGGAGACAAGCAGTATCGAGGCGGCTCAGGATATCAACATCACCGTTTCTGAGTGTGTGTTCAGGTACCCCGCAGAGGACAGTACCGGGATTCGCTATGAGAATGGTTACCACAAGGAAGCACAGGGTATCGTAACCGTCGAGGATTCGACCTTTACCGGCTTTGGACGCGGCATCCAGATCGACCGGAATTCCGGTGCTACCACTGATGACCAAGATGAAATCTACCTTTATGCGGATGGCTGCACATTCAATGATTCAACGCTGCGATCGGTTGAGGTTTACGATGGCATGCTAGCCAGTGTCAAGAACTGCATCTTCAATAACAATACTCCAGACAATTACTCAATCACGATGTATTACGATTACAACGATTCCAATCATCCAAAGGAAGTGGTGCTAGATAACAACACCTTCAACGGTCCTACGAATGTCTACCCGATTGCCATCCATGCGGCATCTCAGATCAATAAGGATATCAGCGGCACCTGTACATTCAGTTCAGATCTGGCAGAGGAATTCCGTTATGTGAAGGTCTGGGGCGATGTAGGTAATGGTGAAGTGAACATGAGTGGCATCTGGGGTGATGTGGGTGTGCCGTATCTCGTTGAGGATAGTGCCAATAAAACCGGTACGGTACAGGTTTCCAGAAATAATGCCGATTCGGCATCCTATAGCGACCTGACTATCAGGCCTGGCGTTACCGTTTGCCTGATGGAGACTCTGATTGTATCCGGTACCTTAAATGCCATCGGTACTGAGGCTGCACCCATTTTATTTACCAGTAAGCCGAATACGAGCTGGGACAGCGAGTGGGGGCAGATAGAGACAGCGAAATTTAGGGGCCAATTGAATATGAGCTATTGCATTGTTGAGAATCTTTACAGAGGTGTTTTCATCGCATTCGATGGAAAAAACAACCTGAACGAGAACGCGGTCACAATCGACAATTGCCAGTTCCGCATGTTTCCAGCCGGACATCCGGCAATCCAAGTTCGCCCAAAGGATCTGCCGCCTAGCGGCAGAGCGGATAGCAAAACGGTTATCAGCAACACGATAGTCGGTTGTACCGAGGAGACTGGTGCTGTCGGAGTGGAAATCGATAGTTGCACATCGGTCACCCTACTAAATTGCCTAGTCTATGGATTCTCAGCCAATGGTGTGAGCTATATGAATGATTCACAATATTTTCCAATTATCTCAAAAGGTGTTGTGATTGAGAATTGTACAGTTGCTGATAATGATCAGTTTGGCATCAGATACGATTTCAAGAATTTCCAATATCGCGATGACCCCACCGATGCGGTCATCCTGCGCAATTCGATTGTCAGCGATAATGGTGTCGCCAATCTAGCCTTATTTAATCGTTACGGTCAATATGCGACGCCAGAGATCAATCAGAGCATCGAGTACTCACTGATTGGCCAAGATAATATCGCTTATGAATACGATAGGTTCACCTTGGGCTCAGATACATACGCTAAGATCCCTGACACGGCTTTCGAGAGCTGCCTCTTTGATGCCGATCCGCTCTTTGCTGATGCTGCAAACGATGATTATCACCTGAAGTCGAAGGATGGTCGTTATGCAGATGGCACATGGGTGACGGACGGTAGTACCAGTCCGGCAATCGATGCTGGCGATCCTTTCAGCCGATATAGCTTGGAGACATTGCCAAATGGTGGCCGTGTCAATATGGGCTGCTATGGTAATACGCTGCAAGCCTCTCGATCGATTACCATCGATAGCGATTGGACATCACTGGATGGAGCAGGCCGCTATGACACCATGAAGAAAATCGTCGCGGCGGGCTGGACGTCAAAGACCGATACTGTGATCGTGGCCACAGGAGGCAATTTCCCCGATGCACTGGCTGCCTCGTCTTTAGCAGGTATCAAGGATGCCCCAGTGGTTCTCACTTCTGCGGGCATTCTCAGCCAGTAGGCAAAGAGTACGATAGAAGGACTTGAGCCAAACAACATCTACATCATTGGTGGACTAAGTGCCATTTCCTTAGACGTTGAGAACAGCTTAAAGGATCTGGTTGCGGATCCGACGAATGTCAAACGCTTGGATGGGGAGAATCGCTATGCTTCAGCTTTAAGGATCTATTATGAGTGTGCTGAAAGTGAGACATCTGCCAATCTCTGGGGCGATGTTGCCATAGTAGCTTCGGGGATGAGTTTTGCCGATGCCCTTTCTATCTCGCCATTCGCCTATGTGAAGAAGGCACCGATCTTCCTTTCCAACCCCGTCACCGGACTCAACAGTGCAACTAAACAGGCGATTCAGAATGGTGGGTTCAAGACC
>JAAYYH010000240.1 GCA_012515495.1 Coriobacteriaceae bacterium
GAGCCTTAAGGGCCATCTTTATCTCGTTTTGCAGATCCGCGTAGTTCATCTCATCACCCTCTATTTCCTCGTCTGGTCGTACGATTCTCTGCCTGGTAGCGGTTAACCCGCGCACCCGCACGCGTGATTCTCTGCCTGATAGCGATCCTCGCCCGCACTCTCCCGTACGTAAACCACACTTACTTGTCCGAGCGACGCACTCGTCCGCGCACCCGCACGCATGACACGCTATTATCGATTGCGCTCCTTGAGCGCACGCTCTATGTCGCGCTTACTGTCGCGGTCTGCCATACTATCGCGCTTATCGTAGGTCTTTTTTCCATGAGCCAAAGCAAGCTCCACTTTAACCAATCCGGCGTCAGAGAAATACAGACTCAAAGGCACCAAAGCCATTCCGGCTCTACTAACTTTGCTCTCCAGGTAGCGGATCTGCTTCTTATGCAGCAGCAACTTGCGTTTGCGGTCAGGCTCGGTATTGGCACGGTTCCCATGACTGTACGGCTTGATGTGCAGGCCATGCAACCACACCTCACCACCACGTACCAGCGCAAAGGTATCGGTCAATTGCCCACCACCCTCACGCAATGAGCGCACCTCTGTACCCGTCAGCGCGATGCCCGCCTCGAAGGTCTCCTCGATAGCGTAATCGAAATATGCCCGACGGTTGCGGGCTATGAATTCACGCTCTGGTTTCTTGGCGGACATCTTAGTTCCTTACTTCACTTTGGTTGCGCAGGCTTCCGCGCCAGTTCATTGGTTGTATCGACACTTGGACCTGCTTTGGTCTTACGAGTGTGAGACTATCTGGGTGTGAAGTCGACCGTTTCATCCAAATCGAGAATGAATCGGGTGATGATCTTCACAGTATGCTCGATATCCTCCAACTTTAAAACCTCAGTTGGGGTATGCATATAGCGCAGCGGCACAGAGATCAATCCAGCGACCTTACCACCACGCGATATCTGGATGGCGTTAGCGTCGGTACCGGTCGCACGCGGTTCCGGACCAATCTGATAAGGCGTCTTGGTTTTCTCGGCCGCTGCAACCAGACGATCAAAGAGCACCGGATTGATGTTTGGTCCGCGAGCGATCAGCGGACCTTTACCGCAAACAGCTTCACCGTGCTTACGCTTGTCGATATCGGGGTAATCGGTGGCATGACCCACTTCAACACTGATACCGATATCCGGATCGACGCCATAGGCAGATGTAGTGCCACCCCGCAGCCCTATCTCCTCTTGGACGGTACCTGCCGCAATCACATCACCTTTTGCGCCACCGGCATTCTTGACCTCTTCCAAAACACGAGCGGCGACCCACACGCCCAGCTTATCATCGAAGGCGCGCGCCACAGCAAAGCCATCGCCGTACTCCTCAAAGCCCACGCCGTAGGTGACGGGGTCACCAATTCGGATGCGCTTCTTTGCATCCTCGCCACCCAATCCGACATCGATGAACAACTTATCGAGAGGGGTGACCGTCTTGCGATCGTCCTGCTCGATCAGATGGATGGGTTTGCGACCCATAATACCTAACAGTATGCCATCGGTTGTATGGACGTTCACGCGCATACCAGGCAGGATCGCAGCATCCACGCCACCAATTGCGGAGAAGCTGATGAAGCCATCATCGCTGATGTAATTGACCATCATACCGATCTCATCGATGTGTCCGGCGACCATCACACTTAGGCTGTCAGCTTTTCCCTTGAGCAGGGCATGCACGCTGCCTAAAACGTTGGTTTCAAGCTCATCGGCAATCGGAGCCAAACGCTTGCGTAGTATATCCGCCGCAGGCACCTCATAACCCGAAGGTGAGGGTGCCTCAGTGAGGTCACGGAGAAATTCGAGGTCCTTCTTCTTCATAGTCGCATCCTTTCGCGGTCAGTTTCGACGTTTCAGCATAACAAAAAGCGGCAGATACTGCCATGACCGGTAATCAACTCGTTGAGAAGTGTGGGGGATAGCAGCCGGGGCTGTCGGGATTGCTCATGCTCCTGCTTGCACTTGTGCTCCCACTACAACGAAGTCCAATCGTGCCTGCGACAGATCAACGCCTCTGAGTTCCACTACGATACGCTGACCTAGGCGATACATGCGCCCGTTTTCCTCTGCTGTGAATCGATGTCGCGATTCATCGTAGATGATATCTTCCGGCAGATCTTCACGGTTGACGAAACCCTCGGCAGTTGTAGTATCCTCGCGCACGTAGAAGCCATAGTTGTTGATGCCGACGATGATGCCGCTGAAACGTTCCCCCACGCGCGACGCAAGGAACTCACAGAGCTTGAGCGCGGTTGCCTCAAGGCTCGCCTGCTCGGCTTCGCGCTCCATCTCTGACGAATGCTCACAGAGCCAAGGCAACTGCCTGATCATGGATTGCGGCGCAGTGGTA
>JAAYYH010000241.1 GCA_012515495.1 Coriobacteriaceae bacterium
ACTCAGCGGGATATCGCTTTCTTTTTCCTGTCATTTGGAACCTCTCTTTCATGTGCATACACACATTGTATCGAGGTCTCTCTTAAGGATGAAGGTTCACTGTCCAGAAATCAGGTGCCATTTCTGTCCTCAAGTCTCTTGCCTCGGTCCCAACTACTGATTCGTCATTATGACAGACAGAGAAGACCCGCAATGGTGCGGGCCTTCCTTGTCGTTAGCAATCTTCGTAGTCTGATGTAAGTGTCTATATATCAGAATCGACAACACATCCGAAGTCGCTCTTCATAATCAGCTGGCAGCTGCTTTCTTCTGAGCCTGTGCCTCAGAGTACGTCAGCCAACCTTCCGGGACTTCTGCGTCGCCGTGACACTGTGTGCAAAGCATGACCGATTGCTCATGAGTCAGATGGCATTGGCTGCAGTCGATTTTACCAAGATGGTTATTGTGAGGGTTGCGCTCCAAATCAGCTGTGGATTGTCCAAGTTCATCACGATTAGTGATGCCCTCATGGCACTCCGAACGTAAACAGAACTCCTCGCTATCATAATCCATAAGTGGCAGCGGAACCTCATAATCGCCGGTGACCCATTTCATCGCCTCGTTGACCTGCTCTTCGATTGTCGGAATATGACAATCAAGACAGTTCAGCTGTTGAGAAGACATCTTGTGGCTTGTCACGCTAAGCGTGACACCAGAATCGGCTTGTGCCTCCCTGATCGATACGTTGTTCTCATAACTCTTTACATACGGATCCATTGGCGTATGGCAAATAGCATTACAAAAAGACGGTTGCTCGTGCCATACGTTGAAGCCTACCACGCCAGCACCGATCAAGACCACCAGCACTATCAAAACGATCATCAGTGTCTTCTTCTTGGGCTTTTTCTTGGATTTTTCAACCGGTGCCTCTATTTCTGAGGCTTCAGATGAAAAAGCCGAATCCTCAAATCCCTCTTCAATATCCTCGGGAAGAGAAGTTTGATCGTCATCTAGCTTGGGTTCAACCTCGTTGCCTTTCAAATCATCGCTCATACCTTACCTCCCTTCAAATCATCGAATTCTTACATGCGCTGTCATTGTGCAGCCTTGGCGAACCCTCAGGCAGAATATTATCTACACCTTCAGGTGTACGCCAGTGTGCGTATACTATAAATTATCGGCGCTCATGACATCACCCTTTTTAGGGTACTTTCACGATTAATCTGTTATTTACACAAAAAAGGAGGCTGAAGTGGTGTCTTTTACCGTCTGCGGCCTTTTGATTGCCAAAAATAGCTTGGAATTCATTGACCCGGAACGCATACTGTTATAAGGTGGTCGAGCGCTTTTTTTGGGCCCATAGCTCAGTTGGCTAGAGCGCACGGCTGATAACCGTGAGGTCACAAGTTCGAATCTTGTTGGGCCCACCATTTTTCGCAATAAACGCTCTAGCGTGAGCCGAGTCGCCGCTAGGGCGTTTATTAAAATGGAGACATGGACTCAAAAAGCCATTAGTAGGTCTCATGAATATGTGGGGATGTAGCTCAGCTGGGAGAGCGCGGGCTTTGCAAGCCTGAGGTCGTGGGTTCGAGCCCCATCATCTCCACCACATCATCTTCAGCCCCTGCCACAAAAGACCTTGATCCATCCATACGCGCGACGCGCGCTGATACTCTCAATTTTCGAACATTTATCGGTTTGCTCGACACGTTTGACACGTTCCGCCAGAATAAAAGAGCTATTATGTATGCTTGTTTAAGAGTTAAAGGCGAGGGAGAATAATGAGTACCTTGATCATCTACGCTTCGAAATATGGAGCAACGAGGACTTGCTCGGAATTGCTTGCTGAGCAACTGGATGAACACCCGGATATCATTGATCTTAACCATGAACAGCCGAACCTGGATAAGTACAATACGGTGATAATCGGTGGTTCTATCTATGCTGGGAAGATCCGTAAGCCGGTTGCCGCTTACATTGCAGCAAATCTTGCTGAGCTGAAGAAGAAACGACTTGGCTTGTTTATCTGCGGAGCTGCTGAAAGGCTGGAAGCCATCAAGGAAATCGAGGGGAATTATCCCGAGGACCTACGCAACATCGCTATAGCTGTTGAGAGTTTTGGTGGTCTCTTTGATTTTGAGAAGATGAACTTCTTCGAACGTGCCATCATCAAGAAGATCAATGAAAAGGAGGGCTTCACGCCCGAATTACAAACAGAACGTATTGTTCTCTTTGCCCAAAGAATTAATGAGGTCTGACCTCGTAATGCCAGCTCGCAGGCAGTAATGAATCGTGCTATCCTTGCCCTGATATCCGATAACTGTATGAACGCTCCTGCCTTAAGGTCGCGTTTGCTTGAGAAGATCTGATCAGGGTTGTTCTTGTCAGTGTGAAGAAGTGGGGACAGGCCATGGTTGAGGTGATGATTGAGACGTTGGTTGTGGGTATGCCACCTTCACCCTCGGTAGTTGTGTTGCGCCCCGTCAAGGAGTCAGACGCTGACAATATCCTTGTGTTGCCTATCTGGATTGGACCTACTGAAGCGGCGGCCATTGGCATCGCCTTGGAAGGTCAGCCACATATACGCCCCATGACCCACGATTTACTTGCAACAGTTATCTATGCCTTACGCGGAGAGGTCGAACGAGTGGTGATTGACAGGGTTGAGGGATCAACTTTCTTTGCAACGATACACTTGAAAGTAGCTGAAGAAATCCTACATATCGACGCTCGTCCCAGTGATTCCATAGCGCTAGCTGTAAGAACACACTCTCCTCTTTTTGTTGACGAGGATGTGCTGAACGCCTCCTCCTTCCCTTACATCTTCGCTCCTCACGCAGATAAGGAGTCCGCTATGGAAGAGTTCCGTTCATTTCTAGATTCGATTTCACCCGAAGATTTTGAGGTTTGATTGCCCGCGGAGAAACCCTGCTAAAACGCAGCTAATCGAGAGAAGAAAGCCGGGGTGTTGTGGGAATACGGAAGAACATCAAGTAAAGTAGCCAAAGCGCAACTACACTGAGGATAACCCAAACGTAGATTCTCTGTACAATCCATGCACTGATTCCCATAACACTA
>JAAYYH010000242.1 GCA_012515495.1 Coriobacteriaceae bacterium
CGATGGACCGTACAAAATCCAAATGACGCATAATCACTATCCTCGTCGTGCCCACACAGACTGTGACAACCTAGCATGGATGCGTGAGGCATTTCAGAACCCGGTTTTCATCAACAAAGAAGATGCACAGGAACGCGGAATCGAGCAAGGTGACACCATCAAAGTCTACAACGACCAAGGTGCTTTTCTCCGACCTGCCTCAGTGTCGCGAAACATCATGAGAGGCGTAATCTGTGTACCGCACGGAGCTACAGCTCGCATTGATGAGGAGACAGGGATAGACATCGCTGGAGCCGACAATATCCTCACTCCGTCGAACCGCACTACTACTCCATTCTTGAACAGCTGGAATAGTGTGTTAGTCAGCTATGAAAAATATGATGGTCCAATCGAGCTCAAACCAGACTACGAAATGGATCAAATCGTTCCGAACGTTGTTGGATAGGAAGGAGTTGAACATGACACAATATGCCTTTTATTTGGATGCTGAGAACTGCATTGGTTGCCATACTTGCCAGATTGCATGCAAGGATGTCCACGGCCTTAAGGTGAAGGAGAATTTCAGGACCGTCTCAACTTATTCCTGCGGTAACGGATATTCGCCAATGATGTACCACATCTCCATGGGATGCAATCATTGCGAAAATCCGGTTTGTATGGACGCATGCTCGGTTGATGCAATGTTCCGCGACGATATGGGTCTTATCCAAATCATAGATGATTGTTGCATCGGCTGTGGAGACTGCATCAGCGCTTGTCCGTATGGGGCGATCACGATGATTGCAGATACAAGGATAGCCGCGAAGTGCGATGGATGCAGGACGCTCATTGAATCTGGAGAACAAGCAGCGTGTGTGGCTTCTTGTCTACAACGCGTACTAGAGTTTGGTCCAATTGAGGAGCTTCAGGCAAAACATGCTATGGAGAAGCTCGTTACAGATGCAGCAGCATTGCCATCATCAGGGCTCACCAGTCCCAACCTGTTGATGCGAATCAAGGACTGCATGATCGATCCAGATTACGATAGGATAGTTATCTAGGCTATCAAAGGCATCAAGCTTTTGAAACCCTGTGACGATACTTCATCACAGGGTTTCATTGTGGTCTCATCGAAGCCGCTTTACAAGCCGTTCAAGCACAGCTACTCCTTGAGAGAGAGTGTAGGATCGATTTCCTGCCAGGATGCCATGCGACGCGCGAGCTCCTGTTTGCTCTGCTCGTCTTCTCTGAACGCGATTGGAATCCAGTCCATCTCATCGAGTGCTTGGATAACCTCGTCGAGCTTCTGGTATGGGATTGCGATGATGTGCAATCCCGAAGGATAGGTGCCGCGCCTTTTCATGCCGTGATGCATTCCCGTGATACAGTAATTTACCTTTCCTGACGCATAGGGATACGCATACATCCAAGCACAGCTAACCGAATAAGACAGCTTTGACTCCCAGATGTCTCCAGAAATGTAGCTCGTCGCACGCATCAGTATCTCGGCATTGTTGGTGTCTGCCACGGCGATAACTATGTCGGGATCAAAATCACAAAGAGAGATGGGTGAGAAGACCACATAATTATGCGCACCCTTCGTGAGTCTGGGCATCATCTCATAAAGCCGTGAATTGGCAGCTGGCGTCTTGAAGATTCCAAAATCATACCCTGCCTGGCCACTCGCACCGAGCCCGGACTCTTCCACCATTCCCAGCACCATTTTGCCCGCACAGTTATCGTCATCTGCGGTGATGTAGAACTGCTTACCGGCGTCCTGGGCTTCATGAACAAACTGGCAAAAGGATAATTGTTTATCAATACGAGCCACTCCTTCTGGTCGACCATAACAGAGCTTAATCGCAACAGCTTCGTACGGAAGCCCCAACTGTGCGAAAAGGTCTTTTGCTCGTTGACTCAACATGGCAATCTCCTATCTAGTCTTTCCGATATTCGCTCGTTAAACTTAAGCGTTCAGATTCGCGCGTCGATCAACATCCGACGTCCACGTTAAAAGCACTATTGCCAATTCTCCTCTTCAGTGGTTTTACCTGCAAGGATACATTACAATGCGATTCTAAATTAACTAGGCACATGAGTTAGAGAGGAAAAGCCTTCTCTGACATCGAGCCCTATGGTGACGAAGAGAATTAGGGCTATTTTGTTGAATACGCTAATGAATCATTGCAGAGATTGAAGGAGTTCACGTGGATAAGAACATTAATCGTAGAGAATTTACCGGAATCCTCGGTACAGCTGGCGTTTGCGCGATAGGTATCGGCTCCGGACTTACGGCATGTAGCTCCCCAAAGACCACAGCTACCACGAATGAAAAGGATCCAAGGCTGCTCTGGGATAAAGCAGAAACCGCAGACAAGATCATCGTTGTGAGTGATCTGCACTTTGGCGTTGAGGATAGCTTCGCCCAAAATGTTGCCTCCAAGCCGATGTTTGTGGAATTCATCGATAAGCTCATCGAAGTTGGCGATGTCAGGGAACTAGTCATAGCGGGAGACTTCCTTGATGAGTGGATCATCCCCTTGAACTATCCATCTCATAATGATTCTGATGACTTCTATCGCGAATGCATTGCGAATAATCAGGAAGTGTTCGATGGTCTTAGAAGAGCCATCGAGTCAGGTATCAGGGTTGTCTATGTGCCTGGCAACCACGATATGACGCTGTCAGAAGTAGTTCTCACCGATGAGTTACCCGGCTTGATACAAGCCCGCGACGCGGTTGGAATGGGAGTTCATATCACAGGTGATCGTAACGAGATCGCTATCGAACATAGTCATCGTTACGATGTGTATTCGGCCCCCGATACAGTCTCAAACCGCGAGCTTACTGGTAGCGATGAGACCATGCTACCTCCTGGATACTTCTATGCTCGACTTGGTACTCAATGGAAAGCCGAGGGTAAGCCCTCCAACAAAGTCGACTATCCGATAATCGAGGAAGCGCCAGATCCATCAGACATCGATCAGTCAGGCGCTTATCTGCATTACATGGTTATGACCAGCTTGCTTCTTTCTCAATACACGCCAAATATCGGCTTTGAAGAGAAGGCCTTCGACATACATATCGCTGGCTTCAACGACGCCTATTCGGAATATGATATGTGTCCGAGGATATTGGATGATGGCACCATCTCGGCACCAGTACTCTATAAGAACTTCCAGCGTACTTGGGATGAACGTCAGGTTATCAACAAGGTGAACAGCAAGTTGAGTTTCATTGAGGCAATCAAGGGAACTGGCAGCTCCGAATATCTGCGCGACCAAGCAAACAGGCAATACATCGATAATCCCGCTAGTGGCGTTGAGGTTGTTGTCTTTGGGCATTCACATATCCCCGATTTCCATGATTTTGGCAATGGCAGATATTATGTTAACGACGGTACCTGGATTGATACTAATCTCAATGCGGGAGCTGAACTCACGCGGACTTTTGCCGTAATCACCACGGGGGCAATCGACTCAGTCAAACTGTGCAAATATGAACTGGATGGAAGCGTGAGCGACATAACAGCCGAGCATATAGACGCCTAGAAAGCATATCGAGAATCAGCCTCGTTCTAGATTGCACGAGGCTGATTCTCGGCATAATGATTCCCAACAGCGTACTTGAACTCCTCAACCCATCGGCGAGTCGCCTCTTTGCCGATCTCCTTATCTGCACCAATGATGTCAAAAGCATGATAACAACCCTCAAACACGTCAACTTTAGCCGATACACCTGCATCTCGGAGAGCTTTTATGTAGTTGACAGTCTCATCACGGAAAGGTTCAATATCTCCTACGAATGTATAGGTGGGTGGCAGATTAGAGAAGTCGCTTAAGCGCGCTGGCGCGGCATAAGGAGGAACCTTATCTGTGCCGAATAGATCTCCGAGATACATTTGCCAACATATCCTGTTCGAATGCGAGTCCCAGGCTGGAGCGTTGTTGTTTGTCGCAGAAGGAGTGTTCATGCGATCATCGAGCATCGGGTATAGAGGCATCTGAAAAGCTACGGCTACTTCGCCTCTATCTCGAGCGAGAGCGGTAACAGCAGCAGTAAGTCCCCCACCGGCACTCTGACCTGCAACAAAGAGTTGGTTGATATTGACACCCAGGCTATCGGCGTTGTCCTTGAGCCACAACAACGCTGCATAGGCATCTTCAAGTGCTGCCGGAAACGGTGCATCCAGTGATAGACGGTAATCGGGTATCACAATCACAGCGTTGGCAATACCTAGAATCTCTTGAGCATATGGGAATTCCTGCTCGGGTGTTCCGATGGCATACCCACCGCCGTGCAGCCAAAGAACACCCGTGGCTTGTCCGATATTTTGAATCGGCGCACAGACGATAGCCCTGATTTGACGTCCATCCTCTCGGGGAATCGCGCATTCTCTAACCACCAGATCCAGCGGATATTTCCAATTGAGATATCTTCGCAACAAAGCATTTGTGCGGATAAAGGACTTTTCATTCCTAGGTCGCAGAAACGTCCTGATAATCAACCCTCGTAACCTGAGTTGTTTATGGATCATATTGAGTTTAACTCGCACACAAACCACCTTGGTTGTTGAATCGTTGCGTACTCTCCAGCAGGCTAGACCGCCTGAAGAGCTAATGTCAAGGCAACAAGGTCTGATAATGTGCCTTTGAATCTCAGCTTAAGTTCAGGTATCTCCTTGAAATCCTTGGGCAACATGCTCGATGCGCGCTTCTTGAACTTGATGGCATTTGATTGTTCCAGAGCCTCTGCTACAAACTGAGAACAAAACCGATGGTTCTCTCTGCGGACAAAGGGTAAATGGAGGATACTCAAAGCGAGACCCAAAAGGTTGAACCTCCACTTTAAAGAGCTTTGTTGATAATCATCGACATGAGCACGAAGATACTGGTAGGTAGCTTCACAAACAGGGAGAGAATAAAGAACGCAGGGAACATCTTTCTTCTTCAGACAGATCTTTCTTGGGTTCTCGATGCGAAACCCTTTTAGAGTGAAACTGAAAAAGGTGTCTGAGGGAGCAAATCCAATTGAGACATGCGAATAATAACCCCAGGTCAGTCCCGAAACTGCCTTGGAAAGTGTGTCAGGATATCTGGTTAGTAGAATGTAGACGTGATGATGATCGCTGTCCGATTGATTCTCCAACATTTTATTGTCAGCAGATGGGGGGGCTTTTGAATACATACCAAAAGATTGAGGCATTGGCGCTGCTTTCTGATCAAGAGAGATGAGCAGCCTTGCGGAAACCAAGCCGCTCTGCCCTGGTAGTCACACTTTTTCAATCACCACAAGCATTGCGCGATTGTATCATCACTTGACATATGATGATTCGCGATTAATAAATTCACAAACACACCTCAAACGTGATTTGTTCAAGTTGATCTGTTGGTTAGCCTAGTCGTTGTCGCCAAGCTTCGAGAGAAACGCCCTGGTTCTCTCATTGGTTGGATTGTCAATCAGCTCTTTAGCGAAACCAGTCTCAAGAATCAGCCCCTGATCCATGAAGGCAACGCGATCTGCGACATTGCGGGCGAAATTAATCTCGTGTGTAACAATCAACATGGTCATATTCTCGGCAGCCAAATCTCGGATAATCTTGAGAATCTCGGCGGTTATCTCTGGATCTAAGGCACTGGTGGGCTCATCAAAATAGAGGATCTTGGGACTTGGAGCCAAAGCTCGGGCAATCGCCACGCGCTGCTGTTGACCGCCAGAAAGCTGGAAAGGATAAGCATCGGCTTTTTCAGCAAGCCCCATCTTTGTAAGCAGCTCTACACCGCGAGCTTCTGCCGCTTTGTTGTCCATTTTCTCCACTGCCATGAGCGGCTCGGTGATATTACGCAGTGCCGTGTAGTGCGGAAAGAGATTGAAGTTCTGGAACACCAGGCCAAAGAATGCTCGAGCACTACGGAGCTCTTTCTTTGGCAGGTAGATACTAGAAGATCTGGGATTAGCCGCGCCAGCTTCAGGCGTAAAATCACTGACTTCTGCTGACTTCGCAATCGCGCGATCGGCAAAATATATTTCACCTGAATCCAGTCGCTCCAGAAGCGACGCGCATCGCAAAAGCGTTGACTTACCACCACCAGAAGATCCTATCAACGCGACAACTTCACCCTCGTGAACGCTGAGAGAGACACCCTTCAATACCTCAACAGTGCCAAATCCCTTATAGGCATCCTTGATCTCGAGTACACATGGAGCATCTGGTAGCATATTTTCAGTCCTCCTTGTAAAAATCAAAGATGCGCTCAATTCGACCCATGATAAACGAGACGATAGCGTTGAAGATGTAGTAGAACAGTGCGGCGATCCCAAATGCAACCATGGTCTTCTGCGCTGCAACAATGGCTTTTGCGACAGTGAACATCTCAGAGACAGAGATCACAAAAGCAAGCGAGGTATCCTTGATCAGTGTGATGACTTCATTTGTCAGCGATGGCAAGATACGTTTGATAACCTGTGGCAGGATAATCAGGAAGAAAGTCTGCAGAGAGGAATACTCCAAAACCTCAGCTGCCTCATACTGCCCTCTGTCAATCGACTCGATCCCGCCGCGGTAGATCTCGGCAAAATATGCAGCATAGTTGATGATAAATGCGGTGATGACCGCAGTGAATCGCCAGTCTGGAGAGCTTTGGATGCCCAGAAGATAGTAGGGGCCAAAGTAGACAACGAATAGCTGCAGCATCAAAGGCGTCCCGCGCATGATGGAGATATAGAACCATGTAATGCCCCTGATTAAGGGATTCTTTGCCATTCGACCAAATGCGACAACAAGTCCTAACGGAAGTGCGCCTATCAACGTCAGCGCAAAGATGGTAAGCGAGGTAAGGCTTCCCTCCAGAAGCATCGATACCATGGTTTCAAGGCTCATACTTACTTCCATCTCTAAAAATCAAGCGCAGAGGTGAACCAAACATCCACCTCTGCACAGGAAAGCAATTCTAACGAAGTGGGCAACTAGCTGCAAAACAACGTCACTATACTAGTTGGCCTTTAAAGTTCCTACATCAGTACCAAAGTACTTGTTGGAAATCGTTGCGAACGTACCATCGGCAACCATACCCTTAAGTGTGACCTGAACTTCATCGCGCAGCTCGGTGTTGCCCTTGAGGAAACCAACGCCGTATTGTTCGGTCGAGAGGTGCTCATCTAAGATCATGAAGTCAGCCGAGCGACCTTCAAGCTGGAACTGAGCGACGAAAATGTCCATAGCAACGGCGTCTACCGCACCAGTCTCGAGCTCAAGCATCGCGGTGTTGTATTCAGCAGTAGTCTGATACTTTCCACCAGCAAAGGTCTTGGCGAGGTCGGCCTGGTCACCATCGAGCACACTCTGCGCACTGGAGTCAGCCTGTACCATGACATTCTTGTCCTTGAGGTCGGCAAGTGACTTAATGCCCGAATCAGTACGAACAACTACTACCTGAGAGTTGTCCATGTAAGCTTCGGTCCATGTATAGCCATCCTCACGACCGTTAATAGTGAAACCATTCCAGATGCAGTCGATCTTACCACTTTCAAGTTCAAGATCCTTGGCGTCCCAGTCGATAGGCTGGAGCACGATCTCTCTGCCCATGCGCTTAGCGCACTCGGTGGCCATCTCGATATCAAAACCTGTGAACTCACCGTTGTCACCCACATAACCAAATGGCGGGAAGTTCTGATCGAAGCCAACTACCAACTTGGCAGCTTCTTTTGATCCCGTATCCTGTGCGCCTGTGGCTTTCTGTCCTTCGGTTTTTGTGCCTGAGCTACTACCGCAACCAACAAGCCCGATGAGCAGCATTGTTGATAAGCACAGTGCCAGCACTACCAATAATCTTCGTTTCATAATGCCCCTTCTTGTGTTTTGCTGCACGCGATATCTCTGCTTTGCATGAACAACCAACAGTAGGAAATTTTCGCAATTTGAATGGGTACTTGAGTCATAGTGGGTACAAATCGGCACATGCTGTCTGGGATAATCGACCTTCAGTAAAGATGATCCCTTCAGCGAGGTGAGAAGATGGATGAGAGAGAACCGATAACAAGACTGACCGATTTCTTCGAAGCATTCCCAGATGAGCGCGCCTGTGAGGAGTATCTGTTCACATTGCAGTTCCCCAATGGCTTCATCTGCCCAAGGTGTGGCTGCAGGAGTTTCGGCAGGATAAGGGACAGACGTGAGCTCCAGTGCCATGACTGCGCACATCAGA
>JAAYYH010000028.1 GCA_012515495.1 Coriobacteriaceae bacterium
ATCATGGAGCAGGACTTTATGCTGTTGGGCAGACTGCTGGCAAAGAGGCAGGTAGAAAAAGCCCAAAGATTAACCGAAGATGGCGTTCAACCAGCAGAGGCCCCATCGCGCGATATTGATGGAGAATGTGGTCAGATAAGAATAGGGTGCCAATGAGCCTCTCGTCTCAACTTAGATCAGAATCCCTTGCGAAGACATTGGAGCTGGGCTCAGCTTTGGGTATTCTGTTGCAACCAAGTGACGTGGTGTTGCTCAGTGGCGACCTCGGAGCCGGTAAGACACATTTCACAAAAGGGATTGTGAAGGGCATGGGAATCAAGAACGAAGTGACCAGCCCTACGTTCAATATCCTCGTTCAATATGAGGACTCGGAGGGGACTCTGGCGCTCAATCACTTCGATCTATATCGACTTGAAGCTGAAGAAGAGCTCGACGATATCGATTATTTTGGTCATCTTGAGGAAGATGCTGTACAGGTTGTCGAATGGGGCGATAAGTTCGCAGGGGCATTGCCAGAAGACTATCTGAACATCGATTTTGTGGTAATCGACGAACAGGAGAGGATTCTGAGGATAGATGCCCACGGGCCAAGAAGCAGTGTCTTGCTGAAAGAATGGTTGGGAGAGACCACCCGATGACTACCAAGTCAGATAATACTCAGGAGCCTGATCCAAACCATAGTCTCTGCAAAGGCCAAAACCAGTGCGAAGACCAGACCGAAAGCCTTGACCAGACCCAAAGCGATGGCTCAAACCCAAGCTTTAGCCGCGATCTGGTTGTGGCTTTTGATACGTCAAGCGACTACATCGCTTTGGCTGTAGGGCGACTCGAGGATTCTGAACCACTGAAGTTTGATATGCCGATTACCCTACTTGCCGCGGACGATCATCCCGCGCAGCGACAGGCTAACGTGCAACTGATGCCTTCGATTGAGGCATTGTTCAAACAATATAAGTTGGACAAGCGTCAGGTTGCCGCGGTTGTCTGCGGTCTTGGTCCGGGGTCATTCACTGGTGTTCGCATCGGTGTGGCCACAGCCAAGGGTATAGCTCGTGGTTTGGATGTGCCTCTCTATGGCGTCTCAACACTGGATGCAATAGCTTGGAATGCCTGGGAAAAAGGTGTCCTTGGCTACGTGGGTATTGCTGCCGACGCCATGCGCGGCGAAGTCTATCCAGCACGATATATGCTTAAGAGGGATGGAGCTCATCGACTTGATCCTCATACTGTCGCAAAGGCAGACACGGTGGCAAAGCTATGGGTAAGTGAGGGAATTCCCATTTCACTTGCCGGAGAAGGTCTGAGAAAGCACTGGAAAGCATTCTTGGACAATGCGCCGTGTTGCAAACCGTTCTTCGGAACGATCAATGAAGAATTATGGAAGCCAACCGGCCAGGGTCTGCTGCTGGCATTTACAGCACTTTGTGTTTCGGGTAAGCAAGGTTCTGGTGAGCCAGGAAGCCTGTTGCCGATTTATACGAGGCTTTCAGATGCTGAGGAGAACGAACGAAAGCGTTTGACAACTGGAGGTCAGATTACTCAAGGCGCAATGGTTGAAATGCCGCGATGCGGAGTTTCTGATCCAACACAGGTAGAAGAGATTGTATGTCGACCAATGGCGATCGGTGACGTTGAGCTGGTGGCGCAACTGGAACAAGCGTCCTTCTCCGCAGCAGATGCCTGGAGCTTGAGGATGTTCACTGACGACCTGGGTCAGTTGGGACGAGATTGGTGGGTCGCGTGTTTAGGTGATAAGTTGATTGGCTATGCCGGAGGATGGTTGATTGATGGGGATATTCAAGTCTTACGTGTTGCTGTTCTACCCGAGTTTCGGCAAAAGGGTGTTGCCCGTCATCTCATCGAGCAGCTAGCGCGCGATGGTTTTGAGTTGGGTGCAACATCAATCAGCCTTGAGGTCAGGGCATCCAATTGTATAGCGATCAGCCTTTACGAGTCGCTTGGAATGACAAGTGAAGGCAACCGTCCCGGATACTATCCTGCTTCAGAAAGCGGTCAACCACGGGAGGACGCCGTTATCCTTCGCGGTGAGCTTCCCTTGCGGCGCAGACCAACCGAACGACAGGATGTTGCGGTGTCCGACAATAAAGCCGCAATTGCGTTTTCGCGCGACTATGCAGCAGATAGCCTTGAGAAAACGTCAAAGACCAACGATGCTTCCCGTCGTCCGAGAGTCATCGCAATCGAGACATCGTGTGATGAAACAGCTGCAGCTATCATTGACGGAGAAGGCGATCTTTTGGCCAACGTTATCGCCAGCCAGGTTGATTTCCATTCGCGATTTGGCGGAGTGGTCCCCGAGATAGCATCTCGCAAGCACACTGAAGCAATTGTTGGAGTAGTCGATCAGGCTCTTGAAGATGCTGAGCAGGGTTTGGATGCTCTCGACGCAATAGCTGTCACCTACGCACCTGGCCTCATCGGTGCGTTGGTAGTTGGCGTCGCCTTCGCAAAGGGTCTGAGCTGGGCTACCGATTTACCTCTTATTCGGGTAAATCATCTTGAGGGGCATATCTATGCCAATAGGATAGCTACCAAGACTGCGGGCATACTTGATGAGGGAAAACTGGATGCGGGCAAACTAGATGTGGATAAACTTGATGCGGGAAAACTTGAGCCTCCGTTTGTGATAGCCCTTCTCTCTGGGGGTCACACGATGCTGGTTCATGTGCGCGATTGGGGGGATTACGATGTTTTAGGGAAAACGCTTGACGATGCTGTTGGTGAGGCTTTCGACAAGGTTGCCAAAGCTTTAGGCTTGGGCTATCCGGGTGGACCTGTTATCTCGCGGTTGGCTTCAGAAGGCGATCCGGGTGCCATTGACTTTCCCAGAGCGCTACTGCACAGCAAGGACCTACGCTTCTCTTTGTCGGGTCTCAAAACTGCGGTGATTACTTATATCAAGAGGGAGCAGGCGGCGGGCAGGACGCTTGTGTTGGCCGATATTGCGGCTTCCTTCCAGCAAGCTGTCATTGATGTTCAGACGGCTAAAGCTCTGAAGGCTTTAGAGCAGACTGGGGCTAAAACCTTTTGCCTGGGCGGAGGGGTGGCTGCGAATAGCGCATTGAGGAAAGCCTATAAAGACGTCTTACAGGCCAAAGGTTACAGTGTGACCTTCCCGCCTGATATCGCCTGTACCGACAACGCTGCCATGATTGCGGCTGTCGCTTTGGATCGCTATCACGCCAAACGGTTCATGTCGCTGGCTGATGATGCTCACGCTCAAGCTGATCTCGAACAAGCATATTAGCCATTTCAACGCTTTTATTTTCCCCACCAATAGGTTTCAGACTGACAGGAGTCCCCGTACCAAAACCTTCTTTACAGAGAAATCATACTCTGTAGATCAATCTTCTAACAATAATCTTCTCAATCTCATGTGCCTCTCTGTGAATTCCGAATCGTGATAGAGAAGACGCTTGTCCAAGTGTCTACTCAGAAGATGAGCAACCCTCTTCATCTCAATAGAGCTCATCAACTGTTTCCTTGTCACGGTGATTACCTTGATTCCCATAAAAAGTAATGCGTTTCGCCTTGCGGCATCACTCGCGATTTGTTCGGCTTTTAGATGAAAGCTGTCGCTGTCATACTCCACGGCAACTTTTTCGTTCGGCCAGTAAAGGTCACACGCATAGTATCTCTTCGCTGCCGTTCTTTTCGCTACGGGGGTAATTTATATGCGTGCATTCAAAGAAGGTGTTGGCAGCTTGAATCCTCCGAGCATATAAGGTAAAGCGAGCATCATCGTCAACATTGTCTCAGCAGGTGACGCCGAATGATCAATCAAATAACGAGCAGCTCTGCTTGCTTTCTTGATTCCTCTGATTCTTTCCATTTTTGAAATATATGCTCTTAGCCTTCTAACAGTGGTTAATTGTTTGTCAATACGAAAGCCTGGTCTTTGATCATTAATGATGTCAACATTATTCGCCACAACTTCATTATCAATACCATTCTGTCTATAGCTCCCGCAAAGCTCAAACCCTAGCTCGATCAGCTTAAGAAGCTCCATTTGGCTGGCAATTTGCAAAAAACATAGCTCAGGAGAGCTGACAAATAGACCTCGTTCAATCTTGTAAAAGGAACCATTTGGATAAGTATGGCAATCAATATGGTTTCTTAACACAGGGCTCGTTATGCGCGTCCCGCTGTTGTTACTGGAGCATCATAGCAGTTTCTAGGCAGCCCTCCTTCTTTGACCTACAGATTCCATTGCTACAGCAACCAGCCTGACGGCACGTTGCCGCTCCTCCTCTGTTGCCGGTGGCGTGGTGGTGATCGATTTCTCCTCGTTTAGAATCGCAATTGATTCGGGTACGATATAGCATCTC
>JAAYYH010000243.1 GCA_012515495.1 Coriobacteriaceae bacterium
CCCCGATTCCAGAGACATTCTTGAGTTCATCGATTGAGTGAAATGGGCCGTTCGCTTTTCGATACGCTACGATCTTCTCGGCAATCGCCGGACCGATTCCGGGAAGTGTGTCTAAAGTCTCGGCATCCGCACTATTGATGTTCACAGAATGGATTCGATCAGCATCCATACGTCCAGGATCGTCACCAAACGCATCATAACCTGAACCATCTTTGATTCCGTACACAACGTTTCCGCTCTCCCCAAGTTCAGGTATGGCGATCTGTTGTCCATCTTTGATCACTGTAGCCAAGTTGACCGCAGATGTCTCGGCTTTGTCTGTGAAGCCGCCTGCAGCCGCGACTGCATCTCTGGCTCGTGCTCCGATCTCCAGTTGATATACCCCGGGAACAGCAACTGCTCCGGAGACGAAGACGACAGGTTTTACTGATATATCGCGTAATTTCGTGTTGGCAACATCGAAATCTGTTGAAACTATCAATTCATGCTCAGGAGCATCATTGCTCTGCGATCTGGCTGAGCTCACATCATGCGAAAGGTAGGAATCGCCGTCTGCCCTTGGCCACCAAAGCCACAGACCAATGAGCAACATCAGGAAAACCAAAAACAGCAGTGCCTTCATCGAGTTCAGTGGTAGGTTCGACTGATGAGAGCGGAGGCTTGTCGCACAGAGTCTGAGTTTGGAGTGCAAATAATCTCTAAGGGTTAATAGTGAGAGAGAATGAGTGGCGCTGGCAAAGAAAGGCCTCATGTGGCATCTCCCGATCTCAATAATCAGAAGTGGTGCAATACATGGAGCAGATGTTAACGATTATCTCAAAAACAATGCCAAAGTTAATCTAAATCCAATTCCTCGATATCAGCCATGATGGTGTCCAGCCATTCGTTGATTGGTAGCTGATTCCAAATCGACTCAACAATGCTCAAACGAGCATGGGTCTCGGGATTGCGTGGCATGAAGAGCGTACAACAGTCTTGATGAATTTGAATCGAGATCTCATAGGTGCCAAGACGTTGAGCTTCAGTGATGATTTCTTGTTTATCACTGCCTATCAGCGGCCGTAATACCGGATATTCGGCAACTGCATCGATTACCTGGATATTCTCCAAAGTCTGTGAGGCCACCTGACCCAACGATTCGCCGGTTACCAGCGCACGTGCCCCTTGAACAGCTGCCAGACGGTTGGCAACTGAGAACATCAGCCTCCTGTAGAAGAGTATGCGCAGACTGGTAGGAACTGTTGCGGCGATTAACCGCTGGTATTCACCAAAAGCTACAACATATAAGCTCTTGAGTCCGGCAATCGGCTTGAGGACTTGCGCTATCTGCTGTACAAGATGTTCTGAATCCGCTGAAGTCTGTGGTCGGCCGGAGAAATGTAGGCCGAGGACGGTGGCGCCTCTGCGCATCATCCTCCAAGCTGCAACCGGAGAATCGAGACCTGCGGACAATAGACAGACCACTGTTCCCGAACTGCCTACAGGCAAACCGCCGATCCCTTTGATGGTGTGTGCATAGATAAAAGCTCTGTTCTCGATGATTTCAAGATGGAGTTTAACATCTGGATTCGTCATACGCACGATCTTGTTCGGTAGATTCAGGGAAAGATAGGCTCCGACAATCTGATTCAGCTGCATCGAATCCAGTGGGTATTCGGTGTTTGCCCGTCGTGCGGCAACCTTGAAGCTCACGAAAGGTTCTGATTGTTTGAGTATCGAAAGCGCTGCATCGTTTATGATGTCAAGATCGCGTGAAACACAAACGCCACGCGAAACCCGTACTACTCCGGGAATAGCGGAAACAATGGTGGCAATAGACTCCATGTCACTGCTGAGATCTGAATTCTCTTCAATCAACAGTCGACCAGAGATCCTTGAGACGCGCAAACTCCCCAGATCATCTAGAGCTGTCTGGATATTCTGCTGCAGCTGCCGCTCGAATCTTGTTCTGTTCCGGCCTTTGAGGCCTACCTCATGGTAGTGGATGAGTATGATCTGCGAATACACGAACCTAGATATCGCCTCCGGCGAACAGGGTTGGGTCGTATCCGACCTCGCCACGGTTGATCTCCTCCATGGCTAATGAGAGCGGCTTGCGTCCCGCAAGCTTGGCGATCTCTGTCGCCGATTCCAGGGCTACGGCTCTATCGCGTTGTCCGCGCATCATGTCATTGATATCTCGCGCGCGTTCTGAAGCTATTGCGCAGAGGAGATATTTGTCGTTATTGGTTCTTTCAAGCAACTCATCGATTGCTGGTTCAGTTAAAGACATGCATGTTCCTCACTTCTCGTGATCAAGGGAAAGCTCCGCACGATTACACTCGATCTGTTTCCTGCTCAATTGCCGCTTGTCTGGCAGTCATGATAATCTCGACGAGATCATTCGTCGCTTTCTCCAAGTCATCATTGATAACCACGGAATTATAACGTTCTTTAGTAAAAATCTCTACCTTTGCCGCTCGCAATCGGGCTGCTATCTGTTCGCAGCTCTCAGTTCCCCTTATCCTCAGTCTTCTCTCCAGTTCAGCCATGGAAGGTGGCATCACGAAAATCAGGATAGCGTCTGACAGCTTCTCCTTGACCTGAAAGGCACCTTGCGGATCGATTTCCAAGATGACATCGATACCGGATTCAAGGCGGCGGATCACTTCGTCGCGCAAAGTACCGTAGCGACATCCATGGACACTCGCCCACTCCAATAGACCATTCTGTTCAATCAGTTGATCGAAACGCTGGTCGCTTACGAAGAAATAATGGATGCCATCGACTTCATCCGGTCTTGGATCCCGAGTTGTCGCCGAGACCGATAACCAGACGTTGTTGAGTTCCTTGAGGATCCTGACTACTAAAGTACCTTTCCCGGCACCAGAGGGGCCGGAGATGATGAAGAGGTTTCCGCGCACTAATCATCCCAGTCGTTCAAGCAGGTTCGCCTTCTGCTTCTCGCCCAAACCTCTGATCCTGCGCGAATCCGAGATCTTCAATTCAGCAAGCATCTTGGCAGTCTTTGCCTTGCCGTAACCAGGTATCGATTCTATCAGTGTAGTCACCTTGATATTGTCGACAACCGGATCCCCCGCCTTCGCCAGAACATCCCTGAAAGAAAGTTCGCCGCTTTTTACTTTGGCGCGCAACGCCGCCTGAGCGCTTCTGGCTTCTGCGGCCTTCTTCAGTGCCATCCTTCGTTCTTCATCTGACAATTGGGGCAATGCCATGATCTCTCCTTAGAATGAATGGCCATTTACACAGAGATTTTGACTCTTTCATCATCATTTTGCAATAGTGCGACTGCCGGGAGCAGATATTTCGATACCGTCTTTGCATAAACCACAGTTATCCGCATCCCAAGAGGGTACTTCTAGGCGCAATAAGGGGAAAAATTCGTCCGAGAAGACACGAGAGCCGCCTCTGTCGATCAGGGCGATGACAGCCACTGTCATAGCGCCATTTTGCCTGACCAACTCACAGACTTCCTGAACAGACCCGCCCGTGGTTACAACGTCTTCGGCAACCAATACCCTAGCTCCAAAGGGAATCTCAAATGCTCGCCTCAACACCATTACACCATTGACACGTTCAGTAAAGATGAAGGGTCTGTCCAAAGCTGTAGCGACTGCGAAACCAAACAGGATGCCACCAACTGCCGGAGAGATCACCAGATCGATTTCCAAGTCTTCTGGCAGTCTGTGAGCTGCCTCAGCCGCAAGTCTGTTCGTCAGTCGCGGGTGTTCCATCAATCGCGCGCATTGCACATAGGTGTCGGAGTGTTTCCCGCTAGTCAACCTGAAGTGGCCTTTTCTGATCGCCTTTGTCTGTTCTAATGCCAGACGGATCTCCTCATCGTTCATCAATCGATACTCCTCACAATGTCCCTGAAAGCTGATAGTGGGTCTTCGGCAGAGGTGATTGGTCGGCCGATGACAAGAAATGACGCGCCGGCACTCAGTGCGGCACGAGGGGTAGATATGCGCGACTGGTCATCAGTCTTCTTCGATTCCACCGATTCAACCTGAATTGCTGGGCGTATCCCTGGTGTAACGATTATCGCACTCTGCCCTAGCGATGATCGCAATGAACCAGCCTCCAGAGGGGAAGCCACCACACCATCCAGCCCGACGTTCATCGCCAGCTGAGCCAGTCTTTGGACCTGCGTTGCGGTATCTTGATCGATCCCGATACTATGAAGTGTCTGTTGATCGATAGACGTCAAAACGGTAATGCCCAGAAGTACGGGTCTGAGGGCGTTTTTTTCACGTTTTGACAATTTTTGGAAACCGTATCCAGCACCATCGACTGCTGCCCTCAGCATCTCGGCACCACCTGAACTGTGTACCGTGATCATGTCCGCGCCGGCTTCAGTGATGGTTTGGGCTGCGCCGCGAACCTGATGAGGTATATCGTGTAGCTTGAGGTCTACAAAGACCTTGAAACCAAGTTCCTTCAATTCCCGTACTATCCGGGGGCCTTCAGCATAATAGAGGGTCATGCCAACCTTCAGCCAAAGCGCTTCTCCGCACAATTGTCTGGCAAGCGAACGCGCCAGCGCACCATCGCAGTCTAAAGCGACAATGATCCTCTCAGCTACATCAAGACTCAAAGCAACGCTCCCGTCAGTTCAGAAACACGGGGGATATTCTGTTCGAGACAAAACTCCCGTATGCCATCAACAACAGTGGGCGCGGTCATCGGATCTGTGAAATTCGCTGTACCGATGGCAACGGCTGTAGCTCCAGCAAGCATGAATTCGATAGCATCAGATGCCGTGCAGATACCTCCCATGCCCAACAACGGTATCTTGACCGCTTGATAGACCTCATAGATCATTCGCAACGCGATTGGCTTGATTGCGGGGCCAGACAGTCCGCCAACCTTTCGTGCCAGTACCGGCCGCCTTCGTTTGACATCGATGGCCATACCCAAGACTGTGTTGATCAATGAGATGGCATCTGCTCCAGCAGCCTCAACGGCACAGGCGATTTCGCTGATGTCCGTGACATTCGGTGTCAATTTGACAATCAGTGGTCTGCTGGTTGACTTTCGGCAGAGTTGTGTAACCGCATACGCTGTTTGAGGGTCAGTGCCGAAGCCCATGCCGCCGCAGTCGATATTCGGACAGGATATGTTCAACTCATAGGCTGATACAGCTGACTCTGTTTCGAGTCGTTGGATAACGGCAGCATATTCGGATGCGTTGTGACCAGAGACATTGACAATCACTGGGACACCGCAAGTGGCAAGCCAAGGCAGCTCATCGGCAACGAAGGACTCCACACCTGGATTCTGTAAGCCTATCGAATTGAGCATTCCGCTGGCAGTCTCGGCGATGCGGGGATTATCGTTTCCGGCCCAAGGCACGCCTGAGACACCCTTGGTCGTTATCGCGCCAAGGCGATTCAAGGGGTAGAATCCGGCATATTGCTTCCCATTACCGAAGGTGCCTGAACCAACGGTTACCGGATTCGCCATCAACAACCCGCCGAGATTGACTCCCATATCCACAGTAGTCAGCGAGTCTTTATCCACCAAATGGGTGTCATCGATAGCAGGATTATCGTCAATCACCAGATCACCTCCAGGGCAGAGAACACCGGTCCGTCGACACAAGCGCGCTGTGGACCGTTGATAGTTTCTACCATGCAGGAAAGGCAAGCGCCGATGCCACAGGCCATGCGACGCTCAAGAGACACCTCACAGACGGTTTTGTGCTCGGCAGCCAAGGCAGCTACTGCTTTTTGCATCGCTTCAGGCCCGCAGGTGGCGATATAGTCGAATGATCCTTCATCCAACAGATCCTTCACTACCTTAGTGGTGAAACAATGTTGGCCTGCGCTGCCATCATCAGTGGTGATATGCAGGCATGGCTCGGTGATATAGGTCGAAAATGGTTCCCTACAGATCAGGCGATCAGCACTTTGTGCTCCCATGACCAGATGCACTTCGACATCAGTTCTAAAACTAGCTGCGAGCATATACAGAGGAGCTACACCTAGGCCACCACCAACTAGCAGTACCCGCTTGGCGCTTGGTTGCGGTTGCCAACCTCTGCCAATCGGTCCGATTACATCAATTTGCGCGCCTCTTCCAACTGTAGTCAGATGCTCCGTACCCGCTCCAACGGTTTGATATAGCAGCTGGATCTCACCGCTGCGCGCATCAGCCGCATAGACGCTGAAGGGGCGGCGCAGGATGTGTGCCTCCAGGTTTGGAAGCCTGAGATGGACGAATTGTCCAGGGTGACAGTTCTCAGCGACATAGGGTGCCAAAAGTCTGATCTTGGCGATACTCTCGGCCATGAACCCATTATCGAGCACACTGCAGAATTCCTGTCTAGGTTGACCGCCGCCCAAACCCGGTTCCATGCGGTTATTATCGGCATTACATGCCGGATATGTCATGTCGGACATCACCATTGATCCAGGTCCTGCAATGCTATGGGATCCAAATCGGTGCCTTCATTCAGATTCCGCTGTACCACCTCGATAGCCTGGACCATGGCGTTTGCGCCCGCTATCGTCGTAGCATAGCAGATCCCATGGCGTACAGCAGCGCTACGCAGTCGGTATCCGTCTGATCTCGTCTCCTGCCCAAAGGGGGTGTTGATCATCAGG
>JAAYYH010000029.1 GCA_012515495.1 Coriobacteriaceae bacterium
CAATCTGATGATAGTCATCTTCAGGATTCAGGGTGCTTCTTCAGGATAAAAGAAAACCCCTGTCTGCTTGACAAGGGCTACAGTCTTCAGCTCCTGGTCGAAATGCTCTCGACTGAAGTTCAATTGTATCCCTTGTCGGTCTCTCTGTACCGCTCTTAAAGGTCGGTATCATCATACGCCAGAGCCCGAATCATTACAATCATGATGTCCAAGGGGACAGCAATCTTGAAAGGCTGAACGTAAAGATTCTGTTCGTCACTGGAGAAGTATGGATTCACACCTTCATCGATACGTAATCTGCCATAGAATAGTCGGTGCGAATTGTAACTACGGAGAATAGCAGGTATCGACATGGACCAAAGGATCGACACGCAATGTGTGCAAGCTGGATATCAGCCGGGAAATGGTGAGCCGCGGACCTTGCCAATCGTCCAATCAACCACATTCAAATACACTTCAAGTGATCAGATGGGACGTTTGTTCGATCTTGAGGAGGAGGGTTATTTCTATACCCGCCTGCAAAACCCCACCAACGACCAGGTAGCTGCGAAGATCTGCGCTCTGGAAGGCGGTTCAGCCGCTATGCTTACAAGCTCAGGGCAATCGGCGAACTTCCTCTCACTCTTCAATATCTGCGGCAGTGGCGACCACATCGTCTGTTCCAGCGCTTTGTATGGAGGAACCTATAACCTCATCGCAGTCACAATGAAACGAATGGGTATCGATTGCAGTTTCGTCCACCCGGATTGTTCTACTGCTCAGCTTGAAGCCGCATTCCAACCTAATACCAAGGCGCTCTTCGCCGAGAGTCTGGCAAATCCGGCAATGGTCGTTTTGGATTTCGAGAGATTCGCGAAGGTCGCGCACGATTTTGGAGTCCCCCTGATCGTCGACAATACCTTCCCTACCCCTGTCAACTGCCGTCCTTTCGAATGGGGAGCCGATATCGTCACTCATTCCACAACCAAATACATGGATGGCCACGGAACCGTTGTCGGTGGTGCAATAGTCGATAGTGGGAACTTTGATTGGGAAAGATACAAGAACCGTTTCCCGGGATTGACTACTCCTGATGATTCTTATCATGGTGTGATATATACACAGCGTTTCGGCAAGAAAGCCTACATCACAAAGGCTACCGTACAACTAATGCGTGATCTGGGAATGGTTGCCTCCCCTGCCAATTCCTTCTATCTTAACAGTCATCTCGAGTCTTTAGCTTTGCGCATGCAACGGCATTGTACCAACGCGCAGGCTGTTGCTGAATTCTTATCGAGGCATCCAAAGGTCACATGGGTCAAGTACCCTGGTCTACCTACAGATCGATACTTCGCACTTGCTCAAAGATATATGCCTCAAGGCAGCTGTGGCGTTGTCTCCTTTGGTTTGCTGGGTGGCAGAGAGCGTATCAGTGCTTTTACCGATAGCATGCAACTCGCGTCAATCGTCACACATGTTGCCGATACCAAGACCTGCGTCCTCTATCCGGCCGGAACTACCCACAGGCAAATGAACGATGCCGAATTACTGTCTGCGGGGGTCGAACCGGACCTTATCCGTCTCTCGGTTGGCATCGAGAATCCTCAAGACATTATCAGCGATCTGAAACAGGCGCTAGATCGACTCTAATAGCTAGCGGTCCAATGACTGATATCGGGTTGGATTCAGGAATGGGATCAACAAGGTTACCGGTAAGCAGAGATGGAAAGCGAACAGATACCTGAACTCACAGTAGGTAGGGGCAGACAACATCATAGAAAGCCACAAACCCAACAAAGGTACGAGCGCCAAGATCAGATTAGCACGTTTGCTCGCGACCAATATCACACAGACTGCTAAGGTCAACCAAACCATACTGGCGATATTGAACAACGGATAAACCACAGGCAGGTGCCTAATCGCGTCATAGCGCTGATCCAAGTTAGAGGGATCGGTGGCCAGTATCTCCAAACCGGTTACTTGGTACATCAGGTTCTGAGTAGGTGTGAAGAAGGCAGATGTGCTCTTGGTGATGATCCAGTTCTCGGTGCCAACATCCCAATAGCCAAGGGTCTGCCAACCCCAAGCGCGGAGATAACTGCCTGGGTGATCAGGAGCCATCTGCAACCAAACCTTGATGAACTCGCCACCTTGTTCAGCGAACGCCTTTCGGTCGAATTGCGAATCGAACTTGATCCAATCCACAGAAGTATTGTTATATACCGTTGCCAGGCGTTCTAATGGGATGATGGCTGAGAGTACTTCCGCCTGCTCATCAGTTATCTCCTCATTGTTATGGACAACAGCTCCAACTTGTTGAAGTGGTATCGCTAGAGCTTCGACCAAGGGAGAGGGTTTGATCCCGATTGCGGTGAACAATGGGCCCTGGACAACGAGGCTGAAAGCGATGACAACAGCGAAAAGGCTAAACAGCTTCAGCCGACGTCCTACGAAAAGTACACTAATCCAGATCGCAGTTGGGAGGATGGCGAGCAAGG
>JAAYYH010000244.1 GCA_012515495.1 Coriobacteriaceae bacterium
CTCTCGTTGCACAGAGCTTATATACGCCACCCAACGAAGGTTGGTCATAGGCTGTCGCAAGTCTTGTGCCAACTCCCCATGCATCGATACGTGCCTCCTGATCATGCAGGCTCTGAATCGTATACTCATCCAAATCATTGCTGACAACTATCTTGACGTAATCCAGTCCAGCTTCATCCAAGAGATCACGGGCCTGGATGGAAAGCCATGCCAAGTCACCGGAATCGATGCGAATACCTGAAAGCTTCTGTCCACGCTGCTCCATCTCAAGAGCAACGATGATAGCGTTTCGCACACCGTCTAATACATCATAGGTATCAACCAACAGAATGCAATTGTTGGGCATAACCCGCGCATAAGCCCTGAAGGCTTCCAGTTCGTCATCGTGAGCCATCACCCAGGAGTGGGCGTGCGTCCCACTAACCGGGAGGTCGAAGAGTTTGCCAGCCATCGTGTTGGAAGTTGATGCGCAGCCACCGACAATCGCTGCCCGCGAAGCCAGATTACCACCCATAGGACCCTGGGCTCGGCGCAGTCCAAATTCGGCTACAGGTCCTTTAGCGACTCCGCAGACGCGAGCTGCCTTCGTGGCAATCAGAGTCTCAAAGTTCACCGAGTTGAGAATCGCTGTTTCCACCAATTGGCACTGTATGATAGGACCTCTCACTCGAATCAATGGCTCATAGGGAAAGACGACTGTTCCCTCGAGCACCGCGTCGACATCAATGCTTAAACACAGGGCATTCAAGGTAGCTAAAAAATCTGGATCGAATAGGTTGCCACCATCAGGCGCGGGAAGCGATGCCAGATATTCTATGTCCTCGTTCTCAAACGAATAATTGTCTATCATCTTCGCTACTTCGGCCATACCACTGGCAACTGCATAACCGCCATGGAAGGGATTATCACGAAAATGCAGGTAGAAGCAACCGTCATCCTGCATCTTACCGGTCTGCCAATAGGCCTGAGCCATCGTGAATTGATAGAGATCTGTGAGCAACGCTCTGTTATCCAGCATTTTCTTAATCCTTAACTGCCGCTGTTCTCTGATCCTTCTTTATTCCGGCGGCGTCTTTTCTTACGCCCTCCCCCCAAGCCTGAGGAACCAGCATCGCCTATGCTCGGACCAGTAGTACCGTCTGAGCCAGTAGGACGGGATATCCTTTCATCCGAAGCCTGGCGTTCTGGGCGATTCTTTCTATTGGCAACCTGTTCCCTTTGACGTTGCTGTGATTGCTGGCCTCGACGTCTGGAGCTCTTGGATTGACTAGGTTGGCTCTTCTGAGAAGCATCACGCGGTTGTTCTTTATTGCCTTCTTGTTGGCGAGACTCTACACGCTCGGACGACTCTGAGCGAGTGGCACCGCGTAATCCGGATAGTCGTTTCCCAAAACGTGATTTTGGCTTACGAGGCTCTGTCTTCTCAACTACTTCTCTAATAGGAGCGGTTGTTTCTGGGGGGACTTTTTCAGAATCAACTTTGTTTCGACGACGCGGGCGCAAAGTGGGTCGGTATTCTGCCGGAGTATCAGCTAAGGAGCTTTGAGCCAAGTCCCTCTCTCTGTCTAAAGCACCGAGAGCTATCAGCATACTGTTATCAGCATGAGCTTCGATTGTCTCTCGGGTAATACGGTACGTGCCCTCCAAGCCGTCATTGTTTTTTCGATATTCCAAGTCCCTCAAAGGAATAAGCATCTCTTTCCCATTGTCAAAGCGCATCTTAAGAGCCTCGCGCGGTGTATCGAGCTCGTTGATCTTGGCAACACCCAAGGGAGAATCAACCTTGGTTCCTTTCTTCGGTGCTCGAGTCTTAAAGTCCTTGTAGGCTTCGAACTCATAGCGCAGACAACACATCAAGCGACCACATGCACCCGATATCTTGACGGGATTAAGAGGCAGATCCTGCTCCTTGGCCATTCGAATTGAAACCGGCTTGAATTCGCCGCCCATACGCGTGCAGCAGAACTCCTCACCACAGTGAGCTAGACCCCCCAGCATCCGCGCCTCGTCACGAACCCCGATTTGGCGCATGTCAACACGGATATGAAGGCCAGAGGCCAGTTCGCGAACCAACTCACGGAAATCTATGCGTTCATCACTGGAGAAATAGAATACCGCACGATCTCCGTTAAAAAGATACTCAACCTCAATCGGTTTCATATCCAATCCGTGCTTTTCTATCAGTTCACGGAATAGCGTCATCGACTCGCGTCCTTTGGCTTCCAATTGGTCGACATAGTCGTAATCGAGGTCGGTAAGCACCCTGATAACGGGTTTCAGTGGTGATTTGAGTTCTTCGATCTGTTGTTCCGTGACGTCCAGTGCAGAGTCGATTACAAGGCCGATCTCCCGGCCCCGCTCTGTTTCGACAATGACGTAGTCGTTTTCCTTGTAGTTACCCAATACGGGGTCAAACCATAATATCTTTGGATAATTGCGGAGCTTAACCGCTACTACTGTGGGCATGTATATCCTCTTCCCGATATCCGGCGAAGGCTAGTCTCTTAATTCACCGATACTTCCTTGAGCAAGACAGTCATACGTCATGTGAGTTCTTCGCGAATACTGAACAGCATGACTTCTATGGCAAGTTGCACAGACACATTATAGTGTATCTGTTCCTTAGCTCGATCGACAGCCTTGAGAGCTCGGACCAGATTCGACTCGAAAACACGACTTGCGGTCTGCGAAATCAGGTAGCTGCAGTCAGTGTTGATCAATTCATCAGGTTGGCCAGCTCGCAGCAGCAGGCAATCACGTAACCAAGATTGCACTACCGCAAGTTCCTCATAGATAAGCTCTCTTTCACGACTGGATAACTCCCTCTTCAATCTTCTCTCAAGAGCATTCATGGCGGTTTTGGACAGATAGTCACGCCCGTCTATAAGCTGCTGTTCTTGTTGTATCCTGGCTTCATCGAGCAACGCCTTAACGGCCGTCAACAACTCCTTGGCAGCTGTGAGGACTTCCAGGTCATCGCTATCTGAGAGGCGCTCGATCTTCTCGATAACCATCATCCGTGTGTTACGTCGGGTGCTGGATCGCAGATAACCGTAAGCTCTATGCGGTGAATCACCGGTTACCGCGAGGGCGATTCGTGCCTCTTTTTCCGATGAATTGGTGAGGGAGCAGAGGAGGTCGACAGCTTCCTTTTGGGGAATGCGTCTGAACGCTACGATCTGACAACGCGAGAGCAAAGTTTCCATAACGCTGTCTCGCGTTCGAGACATCAGGATGAATGCCACAGAGCTGCCTGGTTCTTCGAGGGTCTTGAGAAAAGCATTTGCCGGAACGCCCCGTAATAAATCTGCTCGCGTGATGACATAGATCTTCTTCTTTGCCCTTATCGGAGCAAGAGTAGCATCGTGTATCAGCTCGCGCATCTGTTCCGCAAGATAGCCATCGACACCCAGAGGTTCGATGAGGTGGAAATCCGGGTGTGTCTGTCGTGCAACTCTACGACAATCATCGCAACTACCACAGCCCTCTTGAACACAGAGCAGGGCTTTTGCCAACGCTTTCGCAGCCTCAGTCTTACCCGAACCGACGGGACCGACAAACAGATAGGCCTGACTAACCCGCTGCTCTGCTACCGCTGCCTTCAAGAAGGCCGTGACCAAAGGCTGACCAACCAGAGAATCAAAGGGACTGGCTGACTGAGTATCATGAGTATTTCTTTGACTCATTCTATCGCGCTTTCCTATCAATCATTTTCTAACATATCACTGGCCGTTGCACTCGGAAACAAGTCTGATACCTGGTCGAATACTGCCATTGCCGTATCCTGTTTGAGCTCCTGACACTGAACGCGTCTGACGCGCGCAGCATCCTGTGCAGCTATTTGCGCAAAACCCTGATGAACAAGAGTGTGGAACTCCAGTCCTTCAGCTTCCAGACGATCCGCGCCGTCCTTTGTCGCCTTCCCTAAAGAAACCCCCACATCAAGCTCCAGAACAATGGTCCTATCAGGCAGCAGTCCATTGCTGCCAAGAAGATTCGCGCAAGCAACCAGGTCGAGGTTTAATCCTCGAGCATAACCCTGATAGGCTGTAGTCGAGTCAATGTAGCGATCACAGAGCACTGTCACTCCTTGTTGTAACGCCGGCAGAATCACCTCTTCAGTCAATTGGGCACGCGAGGCTTCATAGAGTAACAACTCACTCATGGATCCAAGCTCGATAGTGTTGGGATCAAGCAATAGCGTGCGGATGCTCTCGCCAATTGTAGTGCCGCCAGGTTCACGGAGACAAAGCACCTCGATACCCGCTGCCTCCAAGCGAGCGGCCAGTAATTTGATCTGCGTGGATTTGCCTACGCCTTCCCCACCTTCAAAGGTAATGAATATTCCTTTATCTGCCGAATTGGTATTTGAATCGGACAACCGTTTTGCAGCGAAGACGTCCCAATTGGAAGAGATGTTCGGATGAGATATCTTGCCCAACTGATTGCCTTTCGAATCGATTGTCACAAAAACCGGCAAGCCATCCAGCTCTAACTTCCTCAAAGCCTCGGTACCAAGATCATCCCAGGCAATCAACTCACTTGATACTGCCTTGCTACCTAAAAAAGCAGCAGCTCCACCAACAGCTGAGAAACAGACGCTACCAGTCTCTCGACAAGCAGTAGCTACTTCATCGGATCGCCGACCTTTACCTATTGTTGCGACGATGCCGGCTTCAAATAGCTGGGGCGTTGCAAAATCCATACGCGAAGCCGTCGTAGGGCCTACTGC
>JAAYYH010000245.1 GCA_012515495.1 Coriobacteriaceae bacterium
TACTGAAAGCGGTTTACAACCCGAAGGCCTTCATCCCGCACGCGGCGTTGCTGCGTCAGGCTTTCGCCCATTGCGCAAAATTCCCCACTGCTGCCTCCCGTAGGAGTTTGGGCCGTGTCTCAGTCCCAATCTGGCCGGTCGGTCTCTCAACCCGGCTACCCATCATCGCCTTGGTAGGCCGTTACCCTACCAACTAGCTAATGGGACGCGAGCCCATCTTCTGTCGTATACGCTTTCCCAACCGCACCATGCGGAGCAGATGGAATATCCGGTATTAGCTTGAGTTTCCTCGAGTTATCCCAGAACAGAAGGTAGGTTGCTCACGTGTTACTCACCCGTTCGCCACTCTATACACCCCCGAAGGGGCTTTAATCGTTCGACTTGCATGTGTTAAGCACGCCGCCAGCGTTCATCCTGAGCCAGGATCAAACTCTCCGTTTAATTTGCTCAACCCCGAAGGGTTGTTCATTTCAGAGATTTTGAATCTTGGTTTAAAAAAGTCAATGTGCCGTGTTCTTCTGTGAACCGTGCACTTGACGGGTCTCACTTGGCTTAATAAAGCAATTGCTTGCTTTACTGTCTTACATCACAGTATCCAGTTTTCAAGGTGCTTGAAACTTCTTCTTGCAAACAGAATTCGGGCCAACTTCCCGCCCGATTCCTCAAGCTCTCGAACGCTCTTTTTGTTTGCTGGCGCTCAAGACGCAAGGAGATATATTACCTGCGCTGAACACCCATGTCAAGAAGATTCTCTGAGAAAGTTCAACCAATTTCCAAACGGTCATCAACTTGCTCTCCGCATCTGTGCGGGTTGTTTATGATACCCTAATCGCGCAGTTCTAACAATAGCAAACAGCTAGAAATAAAAACTACCGGGAGACACTGATGATTGCGGCCAGACAGGACAAGCAGGCGACCCTGCGCAGCTATATCAGAGAGCTTGGCACTGTAGCCATAGCCTTCAGCGGTGGCGTGGACTCTTCTCTCCTACTATATATAGCAGCTCAGGAATTGGGTGAGAATGCTGCGGCTATCACCGTTACATCTCCCCTATTCCCACAACGCGAGATAAAGTCTGCTGTGGCACTCGTAACCAACTTCGGTATCACACACTATATAGTGGGCTGTGATGTACTGAGCATTGAGGGCTTTGCCTCTAATCCACCAGACCGCTGTTATCTGTGCAAGCACGCGTTACTAACCACTGTCAGAAAAACCGCGATCGAACGAGGATTCAGCAATCTGGCAGAAGGATCCAATCTTGATGATGAGGCCGACTATCGCCCGGGGATGCTCGCTATCGGGGAACTTGGTGTACTTAGTCCACTGAGAGCCGCCGGGCTCACAAAAGCCGAGATCAGGGATATCTCGCGGCAGCTGGGTCTACCTACCTGGGATCAGGACTCTTTCGCTTGCCTGGCCTCTCGTCTGCCCTACGGCGAGAGCATCACACTTCCCGCGTTGAAGCGGATCGAGCTAGCGGAGCAATTCCTCATCGATCTGGGATGCAGACAGGTTAGAGTTCGCTGCCATGGTAACAACGCGCGAATCGAATGTGACCCTGGCGGCTTCGAGCTGATCTGCAAGCCCGAGACTCGAGAGTGTGTCGATGAAGCGCTGCGTTCACTTGGATTCAACTTCGTCGCCTTAGATCTGCGCGGCTATCGAACCGGCTCGATGAATGCGATTCTGACGAAATGATAATCAATCAGAGCGGTTGATAATCTCCGCCGACGATCACCAACACATTACCTTCGAATGAATATCGTTCAAGCGATGGGATGATACGCCCATACCCAATCCTAGCCTTGATGTCCTCGGCTGCCGCCTTGTCTCCATCCTCGGCATAGATCACCAATGTCTCGGTATAGACGGCGGCATTGGTGTTACCGATCTCGCCGATGACGTAGCCCGCGGATTCCAGCATACCGGCAACGGCGCCTGCGGCTCCTTCGATCTCTCCATAGCCGTTACGCACAGCGAGTTTGAACTCCGCAGTCTTGATGTTGCTGGCCGGCTGTCCCTGCAACTTATCATCAGCTTTCTGGGAGTCGGCCTTGTAGGAATCGGGTACCTCTCCAATCAGCTCGCCGATATCCTGTTCGGGATATTCACCGGCATCGATAGCCTTGATCAGCGCTTGCCATTCACTTTCGATGGTCAACTCATACCAGAGTTCATCATCAGGGCTGATACCACCGACTGATGGAACACTGTACGTATGGATATCCTTTTCCTTGAGACCCTGCATGGAACTCGCGACCGCGATGATCTCATTGAGATCCATATTGGTCGTCACCATCTCCGTTGCTTTAGTGACCGTGCTGGCGATGGTGATCGGATCAGAGGCCAACACCTGTTTGGCCAGAGCCTGAAGGAAGGTGCGCTGATTGGCCTGCCGCTGATAATCGCCAATATCGAAGGCCCGCGACCGACAGAAGACAAGGGCTTGCTCGCCGTTAAGGACCTGATTTCCGGCGTAGATGTCTGGTCCCTCCGCCATGATATCGCCGATGATGTCAACTGGGACATCGACCTCGACTCCACCCAACGCGTCGACTACCTCCTTGAATCCGGAGAAATCGATCTGGGCGAAGCTGGCGATATCCACGCCGGCGAATTTCGA
>JAAYYH010000246.1 GCA_012515495.1 Coriobacteriaceae bacterium
AACCCTCTTCTTTCTCTTTTCGTACAACAGAATCAACAACAGGCTCTGAGGCCAACTGACCTCGTTGACCTCATAGCCCGGATAACGTTTTACATCAACACTATCAACGATATTTCTTTAGCAGCTGACGGCCAGCGATATGAACCATGATCTCATCAGTACCACCAGCGATACGCAGATGGCGGACATCAAGCCACATCCTGGAGATGCGGCTCTCCTCGGCATAACCGATACCACCCATTATCTGCATAGCCTCATCAAGCACCTCAAATGATGCTATGGCGCAATAGCGCTTTGCCAGGGCGGAGTTGATCATGATGGAGATGCCATTATCCTTCTCCCATGCGGTCTTATAGATATAGTTCTTCATATTCTCCAGCTTGATTGCCATATCTGTGAGTTTCTGCTGGATGATCTGGAACCTACCGATAGGCTGGCCAAATTGCTCGCGAACGTTTGCGTAACGGGCAACCTCTTCAAAAGCTGCTTCGGCCATACCTACACCTGCCGCAACCAACATCAGACGCTCGATCTCAAAGTTCTTCATCAGTTGCATGAAGCCATTACCCTCGACACCGATAAGCGCCGATTCCTCAACTTCGACATCTTCGAGATATACCTCGAAGAAATGACCTGTCTTCAGACCGATTTTGTGCATCGGCTCCAGACGAACGCCTTTTGCGTCGTTTGGCACAAGCCACATCGACATCGACTTCATTGGCACTTCACCCTCAAGATTACGGGTGATGCAAAGCAGGTAAGGAGAGATGTCAGCATCAGTGACCATGGTCTTCTGGCCATTGATATAGACTTTACCATCTCGACGAGTTGCCGTTGTCAGGATACCGCTGGAGTCTGAACCCGCCTGGGGCTCAGAGAAACCGAGGGCAAACGGTGGTGTACCGTGTTGCGCAACATATTCCAAGATGAACTTCTGTTGATCCTCATTACCAAATGACAAGATGTCATCAATGGAGATCGCGTTTGAGGCACAGGGTAGATTCGCACCTGTCAGACGGGCGAGCTCCTTGGCGTACATCACCAAGGTCAGATAATCCACTGGTGTTCCACCGTACTCTTCTGGCACGCCAAGCATTGTGAAGCCGTTCTCGATCAGTGCGTCGATGAAGCGCTGTGGCAGCTCATGTTTGTTGTAGTAGCAATCGTTGTATTCGCTTTCGTTCCACTCACGTTCGACCAATTCAGCCAGATTCTCGAAGAGAAGTTCCTGTTCCTCAGTAAGCTTAAAATCCATTAGTGCTCCTTTCGATTCTTTTTTTCAGTAGTGGCGCACATATAAGCAATGGTGCCCGCTTCCGTTAACGCCTGTTCGCCCCGCTTCATTCTGTACTAATCTGCTCCTACTAGCTGGTCTGATGCTTTCTTTATTTCCCTGATGACTCCTCAGCTGACAAAAGTCTTGCCAAGGTTCCCCCATTGCTCCTGGAACAATCTTTCATCCATAATCTTCAAATCAGCGGCTATCTCTGGTTTGAAGCCCATGTTATCGAGAATATCTTTCTGTAGATCGACTCCAGGGGCAACCTCAATCACCGTCATCACACCATCGATCAATTTGATCACACATCGGTCGGTGATATAGAGGACCTCGAGACCACGTTTCGCTGCCTGGGAGCCGCTGAAGGTAATCTGCTCCACTGTATCAACGAACTTCGGTGCCTTGCCCTGACTGTGGATTATCAACTTGCCATCTTTGACCTCGGTTTCGTCCCCTGCCATGAATGTGCCACAGTAGACGATTTTTGGAGTGAAACTTGTGATATTCAAAAAGCCGCCAGGACCGTTCACCCTGCCGCCGAACTTGCTGACATTCAGGTTTCCTTCTTTGTCGGCTTCTGCAAGGCCCAGACAGGTGACGTCCAAGCTGCCGCCATCGATCAGGTCGAACATCGACCCTTGATCAACGATACACTCAGCGTTGAAGGAGCTACCGAAATTTGGAAGCGGAGCAGGTACGCCACCGATAGCACCAGCCTCAGCCGAGAAGCGAATCTCACCATCGAAGCCTTCCTCAGCAACAATGTATGCCACGTTAGCAGGGATACCAACGCCAAGGTTGACCAGATCCCCACGCTTCAGCTCCATGGCTGCCCTGCGTGCGATGACCTTACGGGCATTAAGATCCAAACGCGGCAAGCGGTCTGCTGGTTTCTTGAGATTACCGGCAAAGGAGGGCTCGTAGAGCGTCCCTTCCGTTTGCCAATTGCTTGCCTCACTGGTAGAAACCACAACATAGTCAACCAACAAGCCAGGTATCTTGACTTCCTTGGGATGAAG
>JAAYYH010000247.1 GCA_012515495.1 Coriobacteriaceae bacterium
ACGCGCCGCACCGTTTGCGGGATGATGACAAAGAACATCGTCTGGATGCCGTTCATGCCCAACGACATCGAGGCCTCAAACTGACCCTTGTGGATGGACTGGATGCCAGCCCTGAATATCTCGGCCAAATATGCACTGGAATTCATCGCCAAGACGATGATACCCAGCAGGTAGTCATCGATACTGATGCCCAAAAACGGCAGGCCAAAGAAGGCGATGTAGATCTGCAGGAACAGCGGCGTTCCGCGGATCACGTTCACATAGATGCCCGAGATGAAGCGTAGGATCCGCAGCTTGGACATGCGCAAGAACGATATCGCCAGTCCAATGGGGATGGCCAACGGGAAGCCCACCAGCACCAGTCCCAGCGAGCGCAGGAAACCAGTGAACAGGTTGGGCGCTGCCGCTACTATCATCTGCGGATTGAGGAAGATCTTCAAGAACAGTACTGAGTTCCAGGCTTCGACCCAAGGCTGCTGGTCGAGCCAGGCGATGATGGCGTCAGTGGGCGTGAGCGAGATCACCTTGATTGCGGGCGACTCGACCAGGTCGATGCTCTCGCCTTCGGCATTGGTGTAGGAGCCTGTGAGTGTGAAGGCGCCCCCCTCGGCAGGCAGCGCGAGCTTGTAGATCTCAACGCGGATCAGATACCCCGATGCCACATTGCTTGGGAACTCGATGGTTGCGCCAGTATTATCTAGCGTGGCATTCTGCTCAGTCTCAACGCGCTTGGTGCCATCGAGAATAGTCGCCTTGATGTTGGCGTCCTCGGCAACCCAAGACCCTTGTGGGAAGACGAAGCTTACTGATGAGACTTCTTCGTCCGCGGCAACAGTACCCTCCCAAGTTACACGAGTGGGCTGACCGCCAATGACGTTGGTGTTAGTCGACTCGTTAGCGCGGGCTGTGGCCTTGTTGACCGTCAGAGCTGAAGCTGTGGATGGCAACGCTAGCGTTGCAGCGAACAGCATCGTAACAACCAGTACGATAAACGCCACTACCAGAGCCGGCGTCACGCGCCGAACCCCGGTAGTGGTTGTGGTATGTCTCTGTTGAAGCACTGCTACAAATTGTCAATCATCGTCATCTGACCACTGTCTTGTGATCAAATCCACAGATCATAGTTACTTGATCGTTGGCTCGAACTCGAAGTACTTGGCAAAGATCTCGCCATAGGTACCGTTGTCAATCAGCGTACGCAGAGCTTTGTTGACGGCTTCCTTGAGTTTGGCATTATCTTTGGAGACGGCAAAGCCATACTGCTCACCAGTGGGGATGACTTCGATAATCTCGCAATCGGTGTAGGTCTTGCTGACCTGCTCGACAGCCACAGGCTCATCGAAGTACAGGCACTTGATATCACCGGCCACCAAGGAGGCAAGACCCTCACTGGTCTGGTTGAATTCTTTGAGAGTCGCGTTGGGCAGATTCTCGCGAACCCAGTCAGCTCCAGTGGTTCCGGATTGCGCACCCACAGTCATTCCATCGAAATCCATAGCACTGGTGAAGCCTGCACCCTTCATGGCGACGGCAGCCTGATTGGAATCGAAGTACGGATCGCAGAAGTCGACAAGCTCCTTGCGCTCGTCAGTGATAGTGAACGATGATACACCGATGTCCATCTTCGTTGCTGCTGCTACCGAAGCGATAAGCGAATCGAAGTTCTGCGGTGGCAGATACTGTATTTGCAGGCCCATTTCCTCACCGATGGCTGTCATCAGTTCATATTCGAAACCGCCAACCTTCTCACCCTCCATATATATGAATGGCGGATAGTCGCAGTCAGAACCGATGGTCAAGGTGCCGGGGGTTATCAGTTTAACCTCAGCTTCTTTTGGTGCTTCAGCCGAACCGGTCGTCTTGGGTTCTTCTGGTGCTTTGTTGCTGCTACAACCAACCAAAACCAGGCTAAGCGCCATGATCATGATTGCCGCAATAGCTACAGACTTTTTCAAAACGGACATGGCAAAACCTCCTTGTTATCTTTCACTGCCCTACTGTCTTGCTGTGCGGTTGCTGCTATCGTTAGCGCATTGCGCGATGGTCGCGGTCGCTGCTTGCGTAGCGGCTGCGGTCACATCTTGCTTAGCGGTCGCTGCTTGCGTAGCGGCTGCGGTCACATCTTGCTTAGCGGTCGCGGCTTGCGTAGCGGCTGCGGCTGTACGCAATCTATTCGCTCAGGCGATGCTCAACTGCACGTTTTCCGTCACAAAACGGATTGCTATAGGTTACCCCAACTTGGCTTTGTAGTGTGGTTAATTCTTGCATTATTGAGTAATTTTCTGAGATTGAGCGTGTGTTTTGTTATTTTATACAATAACTGTTAATATTTATGCATTTTAACCATTCACCGAGCGAGAACGACCGATACTCTGTGCTCTCTGCCTTATCGTGCTGATTAGCTTACGTTGGCAATCAAACAGTACTTTGTTCGCTAGACGCGCTACCCTGTCGGCTGCACAAATTTTCAAGTAATGCGAACATTGAGGGGTGTTTTTTCGAACAGGAGCGCATACTTGTGTCTGGCAATAGTTTACTAGTACTATATGTAGCGTTCTAATATGGTTAGATTACTAAGCATTTTCGCATTACTAGAAATTTTGCGCTTGGCTACAGCTTTTACCCCTTCAAGTTCGCATTACTTGCAATATTGCACAAATTCCCACTGGATTCTCGCATCTTACCAAGGATTTTTGCTACTCACCTCGGAATTCTCCATGCGCACCACGAATCTCTTCAAGTCCGAAAGCATTATCATTGCACGCCGCTTATTCTCGAACTCACAGCTATGAGAGAAATGCAATATCGTTGACTGGAGTTCGCGAGTAGTGCAGCTCGCGAGTAGTGCAGTTCGCCTGCAGTTCAGTATGGGAATACTGCAGTTAGCGAGCGTTGGGGCTAGCGAATGTGAGAGAACCAGAGAAAGATCAGGAACCACCTGCGAGAGACGGATCGGGCAAATCGTCTCCAGTGTCAACCTCACCGCTTGTGGCTTCGGTTGTACCAGAAACCTGACCAGAGTTCGCCGAGGAACCCGTGCTGTTA
>JAAYYH010000248.1 GCA_012515495.1 Coriobacteriaceae bacterium
CCACCTCAGCGTTGGCTGGTATGGGCTTAGACAAGGATGTGGCCCTGATTACCGATGGCAGGTTCTCAGGTGCTACTCGAGGAGCAGCTATCGGGCATGTCTCACCTGAGGCTGCGGCCGGTGGTTTACTTGCATATTTGATGGATGGCGATGTTATCGACATCGACATCGATGCATACCGGCTTAGCGTCAGGCTGACGGATGCAGAGATTGAGCTCCGACAGCGCAAGATGCCTATCCGAGAACCCAGAACAATCAGCGGTTATCTGGCAAGATATCGTCGACTGGTTTCAAGTGCCGATAAGGGGGCAGTAGTCCTATGAACTCTCTGACTGTCAGGGCTGTTGAGAAAGCGGCAGAGCGCCTGCAGCGTGTTTTACATGCAACCCCGTTGACCCGTTCAGAAACCTTCTCTGAAGTAGCGGGTGCTGATCTCTACCTGAAATACGAGAACCTACAAAAAACCGGATCGTTTAAGATCCGCGGCGCTTACAACAAGATCTGTGAGCTCAAGGAGCAGGGAGAGGTGACCTCAGTTGTTGCTGCCTCCGCCGGTAATCACGCGCAGGGTGTAGCGTTCGCCTCATCGCTGTTGGGTGTGGAATCGATGATAGTCATGCCCAGAAGTACGCCGATAGCAAAGGTCAAAGCAACCGAGGACTACGGTGCTAAGGTGTTGTTGATGGGTGACTGCTATGATGACGCCTGTGCAGCAGCGTTACAGATATGCGAGGAGCAAGGCTCTCATTTCATCCATCCTTTCGATGACCTTTCGGTGATTGCCGGACAGGCAACAATTGGGCATGACATCCTCAAAGATCTGCCAAATGTTGATATCGTATTCATCCCTGCTGGCGGCGGTGGTTTGTTGGCCGGTGTCTCGTTCTACCTCAAGCACATCAATCCTCGCATCAGGATCATCGGAGTACAAGCAGCGGGGGCAGCAGCGATAGAGAAATCCTTCAAGGCCAAGAAGCTCTGTTCAATCGACACGATGTCTACGATAGCTGATGGTATCGCTGTTAAGACGCCGGGTACCTTGACCGTTGAGTTGATCAACAAGTACGTTGATGATGTGATGACAGTCAGTGACGCCGAAATCTCATCGGTAATACTGAATCTGATGGAACGCTGCAAACAGGTTGTTGAGCCTGCCGGAGCAGTTTCTCTCGCGGCGGCATTGAGCTGCGCACAGGAGCTGAAGGGCAAACGAAGCGCTTGCCTGCTCTCTGGAGGAAATATCGACGTGAGCTTCATTCACCGGATCATCGAGATCGGCTTGGTGGCGCGAGGCAGGAAATTGAAATTCAAGACAGTACTACCGGATGTTCCGGGCAGCTTGGAACAGGTGTCACGCCTGATAGCTGAAAGACACGCTAACATCATTTGGGTGCAATATGACCGCATTGGTGCCGACCTGGATCCCAGTGATGTGATCTTGCATATCGCCTGCGAGGTCAGCGACAGGGGACATGGTCAAGCAGTTATAGAAACGCTCGAAGCAGAAGACTACAAGGTTATTGCAGAATAGAGCTTTGGCTAGTATGATTTCTGCGTCTTTTCTGTCCTTGAATATCATCGCTATCACCTCTTGGTATCTCTGTACCCTGTTCTTTACTATGGATATGTTATCGCGTCAACAAACCAAAAAAATTTACGCTAGAATAACTATGCATCGAAGTCGTTTCAAAATCGTATCGAAGAGTAATCCCCTTGTGCGCCGAAAAGTACATTTGGTAATTGAATATCGTGATTAAGGAGACTACGGAGGAGCAGGTCATGGCTAACTTTAAAAAACTGACGTTACTTCACTCCAACGATATGCACGGTGATTTTCTGGCCGAGCAGATTGATGATAGCTTGGTTGGCGGTGTATCCCTGCTATCTGGCTATGTCGAGAAGGTTCGAAACGATAACGAGAATGTCCTCTATTGTATAGCCGGTGACATGCTTCAGGGCTCTCTGATTGATACCGAGTTCCATGGCATCTCAACTATAGACATCATGAATATGGTCAACCCCGATGTTGTCGCTTTAGGAAACCACGAAGTCGACTATGGATTGGCACACCTGCTCTTCTTGGAGAGATGCTCGCGTTTTCCCATCGTCAACGCCAATCTCTTTATCAAACGACCTCTGACGCGCATCTTCACCCCCTATATCTTCCTTAACCGCGATGGCATGAAGATCATGTTCATCGGCATCATCACTGAAGAAGTACTCTCGGGAATTCGCTCGGATAATCTTATCAGCAGC